>VHAW01000029.1 GCA_016872225.1 Sphingomonadales bacterium
ACAAAAAAATCATCGCCACAAACAACACCAACACCGAGCGCCACAAATGGGATCTCAGGGCATCAAGATGCTCCATGAACCCCATAGAGCGATCCTTCTTCTCGAATTGATCCGTGTAAGCCAAGCCTTAAGAGGGTACGAAGATACCCTCCCGCTCTCCAAAAATTGGACGCTTACGCGGTTTTCTTGGACTGCACGTCCAAGCGCAATTCCTGGGCCTTGGCCTTAAGGTTCTGCAAACCTTTGCGCACCCTGGTGCCAGCTGCAGCATTGCTTTTGTCGTAAAATTTCTCGAAATCTTTCTCCATTTCAAGGACGGCATTCAGAAGGGACTGGTACGGATTCATAGGCAAATGTTTAATTAGGTCTAAGATAGTTAAACCATGGATGCAACAATACGCTTTTAATAAAAAAAATCTTTTTCTAATTCCGCAGGGCTTCCCCTAAACGACCACAATACCTTCTTTTTGATAGGCACCGGCCGCCAAATTCGCTGCAATGGCGGAAAATGCCTCCAAAGTTTCCTCCACATCGGCCATGGAATGTTCGGCCGTGGGGATAAGTCGGAGCAAAATAACCCCCTTGGGCACCACGGGATAGACCACGACAGAGCAAAATATCCCCCATTTCTCGCGCAATTCCGACACAAGACCGGTGGCTTCGCCTAAAGAACCGCTCAAAATGACCGGGGTCACAGGAGATTGAGTCCTGCCCAAATTGAAACCTCTGGACCTAAGCCCGGACTGCAAGGCATTCACCACAGACCAAAGCTTTTGACGCAATTCAGGCTTGGTTCGCATCAATTCAAGACGCTTCAAGGCCCCTATCACAACAGGCATCGGCAGAGATTTGGCAAAAATCTGGGAGCGCATATTGTAACGAAGGTGCTGAATTACCGTTTCCGATCCCGCCAAAAAACCTCCCACCGAGGCCATGGCTTTGGCAAAAGTCCCGAAATACAAATCCACGCCCTCGGAAACGCCCAAATGCGCGGGGGTTCCTTCGCCATTGGGCCCCATGGTGCCAAAGCCGTGGGCATCATCCACCATCAAGCTGAACCCAAACGATTCTTTCAAGGCTACCACTTCCCTTAAGGCCCCCATGGCTCCGGTCATCCCAAATACCCCTTCGGTAATCACCAAAATCGCCCCTTGCCCCCCTTGTTCAGCCAAGACTTTGGTCGCCCGCTGCAATTGTATCCGCAGGCTTTCCATATCATTGTGCCGGTAGACGAAACGCTTGCCGGCATGCAAACGAACCCCGTCCACGATACAAGCATGGGATTCTGCATCGTAAACAATAATATCATGCCGATCCACCAAGGCGTCAATGGCCGAAACCATGGCCTGATAACCGTAATTCACCAAAAGACCGGCCTCATAACCGACATAGGAGGCTAATTCCCGCTCCAATTGCTCGTGCGCATCCGAATTCCCCGACATCATGCGGGCCCCCATGGGCCACGCCATCCCGTATTGAGCCGTAGCGGCCGCATCTGCTTGCCTCACCTCCGGGTGATTGGCAAGACCAAGGTAATTGTTCAAGCTCCAAACCAGGTTTTCGCGGCCTCTGAAGCGCATTCGAGGACCTATTTCACCCTCCAATTTGGGAAACATGTAATATCCCTCCGATTCTTTTGCATGTCGGCCTAGCGGTCCAGGCCGTCTTTCGAGTTTCTGCCGAAGGTTCATAGGGCACCAAATAGTTAAAATGCTCGTTCAAACATTGTCTAACGTAATGAAACGTTTAATTACCACTAAATTAAGTAAATTTGCGGCTCGCTGCTACCCTCATGCCCTCCTTCGTCAAAACTCCAAACCCTAAGCCATCCACGGGTTTATCCTGGATGCCTGTTTTGTTGGCATGTATTCTCGTTTGGGGCCTGATTTCCTGCGATTCCTACAACAAAATCCTCAAGAACCCCAACCTTACTTTCAAATACGGTAAAGCCAAAGAATTTTATCTGAAAGGTGAGTATTTCAAAGCCCAACCCTTGCTTGAAGAATTGGTATCGGCATACCGAGGATCCGACCTATCCGAATCAATTTACTATTATTACGCCTATTGCGATTTTCAAATGGGCGCCTATCTCACCGCTGCCTACCACTTCAAGCAGTTCAACCAACTTTTTCCATTCAGCCCTATGGGCGAAGAAATGGATTTCATGTACGCCTACTGCATGTACATGGACTCGCCAGTCTATACCTTGGACCAATCCAACTCCATAAAAGCCATCGAAGGCCTTCAGTTATTTGTCAATAAATACCCCAATAGTGGTCGAGTTGAGCAATGCAATTTCATTATCGAACAACTCCGCAACAAAATGAGGATCAAAGCCTACGAAGCCGCCATGTTATTTTACCGTATGGAAGACTACAGGGCTTCTGCCGTCAGCCTCAAACAATTGCTGGTCGAATATCCGGACCTTGCTGAACGCGAAAAAATTAAATGGTTGATTACAGAATCCTATTACAAGCTAGCATCCAACAGCATAGAATCCAAGAAAGTCTTGCGGTTTGAACAAGTTATCTCAGCCCACGAAGCACTCGAGGAGGAATTTCCTAATTCAGTTTACATGGCTCAAAGTCGCTCTATGGCTATAGAAGCCAAAGCTTATCTCTCCAAAGCAATCCCATCATAGATCTGCCTTCCTTATAACTTAACCTGAATAATCATTTACCCTGTGTAAAATACCTCAACCACGAATAAACCAAAACACAAATATTAAAAATATCTAAAATGTCACAACCCAACAACACCATCACCCGTAGCCTTCGCGACTTAGAAGAAAGCACCGGCAACGTTTATGAAGCTGTAGCGGTGATCGCCAAGCGTAGTAACCAAATTGCTTCTAAAGTCAAAGAAGAACTCAATTCGAAATTGGCTGAATTTGCCACCCCTGCGGATACCCTGGAGGAAGTTTACGAAAATCGTGAGCAAATCGAAATTTCCCGTCAATACGAGCGTATGCCCAAGCCCACATTGCAGGCCATCGAAGAGTTTAAGCAAGGCAAAATTTATTACCGGAACGACTCCAAGAACAAAAAAGCCTAAAACCTGAGGTATGCCTGCCGGCAAGAAAGTTCTGATAGGCATCAGCAGCAGCATTGCCGCCTACAAGATATGCGGGCTGGTTCGTGAGCTTGTTCGATCAGGTGCGGAGGTACAGGTCGTATTGACTCCTTCGGCTAATGAATTTGTTACGCCGCTTACCCTAAGCACCTTAAGCGGCAGACCCGTCTACACCAACCTTGTCCAAAACAAAGAAGGGGAATGGGTCAACCATGTGGACCTTGGCCTGTGGTCTGATTTGATTTTGGTGGCGCCATGCACGGCCAATACCCTGGCGGCAATGGCCAGCGGTTCTTGCAACAACTTATTGCTCGCTACCGTTTTGTCTGCGCGCTGCCCCGTAGCGGTGGCCCCTGCCATGGATCATGATATGTTCCTCCATCCTACAACGCAGGCCAATCTTCAACGATTAGACGCCATGGGCTACCGTATCATCGCACCGGGAACAGGAGAATTGGCCTCTGGTTTGATGGGTGAGGGCCGGATGGCCGAGCCTGAACTATTGTTGCAAGCCATCCGAGAAATCCTGTTAGGGGAACCTTTTCTAAGCGGTCAGCGTGTGTTGGTGACCGCAGGTCCCACCAGGGAATACCTCGATCCTGTTCGGTATATCACCAACCGTTCCTCCGGAAAAATGGGCCTGGCCCTGGCTGAAGCTTTGGCCGATCGTGGTGCCCAAGTGGAACTGATCTATGGACCCGGTACTGAAAAATGCCGACATCCCGGGGTAACAACCCACCCTGTAGAAACCGCCGCCCAAATGTTGGATGCATGCCGTGAAGTTGCCGATCACTGCACCTTGCAAGTATATGCTGCAGCCGTTGCCGATTATCGCCCGGCCATGTTCTCCGAAAACAAAATCAAGAAATCCAAGGCGCCTCTGTCCTTGGACCTTGTCGCAAACCCGGATATTCTGCACTATGCTGGCACCCACAAAAAACAGGGGCAATTCATCGTGGGATTCGCTTTAGAAAGTGAAAATGAAATCGAAAACGGTCTTCTAAAATTGCATCAAAAGCAAGCCGATCTCGTGGTGATGAATAGCCTTAGGCAAGAAGGCGGCGCCATGGATGCCGGCCATATGGAATGCACCTTGCTTACCGCGCACCAAGACCCCGTTCATCTACCGGCCATGCCCAAACGCGAGCTCGCCAAAGTCATGGTCGATCAATTCCGACAACTTCTCAATTTGGGCTTGGTCGTTTACCTGCTTTGGGTCCTAGGATGGAACAGCGCATATGCTCAAGAATTGAATTGCCAAATCTCCGTAAATCCCGGGAAAGTGGGTGGTGCAGATCAGCAATTTTACGCGAACATGCAACAGGCCCTCACCACTTTCGTGAACGGTCAGAAGTGGACTGCAGACGAATACCAATTCCAGGAGCGAATCAATTGCAGCATCAACATTATGCTGGATGAGCGAATCAGCGGGAATACCTTTAAGGCTACAGCTCAAATCCAAAGCAGCAGGCCGGTCTATAACAGCACCTACACGACGGTGATTTTCAATTATACCGATCCCGATTGGCAATTTGAGTACAACGAGGCCCAAGCGATGGAATTCAACGAGAATGCCCATACCTCCAATTTGCTTTCGATGCTTGCCTTTTATGCCAACCTGATCATAGGATTGGATTACAACACGTTCGGCAAAGAAAGCGGAACACCTTATTTACGCAAGGCTCAACAAATTGTCCTCAATGCTCAAAATGCTATTGAACTCGGTTGGCGACTGAACCAAAGCTTGCGCAACCGGTACTGGCTATCGGAATTACTTAACAATTCTGCCTATAAGCCCTTTCATCAGGGTTTATACGAATATCATCGGCAAGGTCTGGATCAAATGCATAAGCCTGAGAGGGTAATTGATGCACGGCGTAAAATGTTAGGCGCTATTGAAAAGATACACGACGTGAACCGTAACAAACCCGGGGGTATGCTCATCCCCTTGTACCTCAAAGCCAAATTACCGGAGATTATTGGATTCTGCTCCAAAGCCTTGCCGGCCGAAAAAGCCAAAGTGGTGGAACAACTTATCGCCATGGACCCCTTGAACCAGGCCGAATATAATCGTATCAATGCAACCGGTGGGGGGGGAAGTGGACCGGGCGGAGGCGGTAGGTAGAGTTTAGTGGTAGGTACTTTGTCGATTATTTTTCATAACCACTCTTTGAATTCCTTTCATGCTGGTTAGGCTGCTTATCAGAAATTTTGCCTTGATTGGAGAAATGGAACTCAGCGTGGGCCCAGGGTTAACGGTCATTACCGGGGAAACCGGAGCAGGAAAGTCCATCATCCTGGATGCGGTAGGTTTGTTGTTAGGCGATCAGGCCGACGCCTCCATTTTCAGGGATGCCGCATCACCATGTGTCGTGGAAATGGAATTTCAGAGCCGTGACCAGGAGGTCATCTCCATGTGGAACCAGATTAACGACGATGGCTCCAACGAGTTTTCTGCTCCTCCAACGAGGCCGATAGAGTTCATCCTGCGAAGGGAAATCAGTCCACAGCGACGAGGTCGTTGCCTAATCAACGACCGAGTCAGTTCACTGAAGGAGCTTAAAAGTCTCACTACGCTCTTGCTTGACCTTAGCGGTCAGGAAGAAGCGGTGGCCGTGGACAGGCGACAAACTCAGGTCTTGCTCCTTGACCAAATTGCCGGCTGTGAGGATTTGCGTCACGAATATGCGCATACCTATGGGGCTTGGAGTATGGCCCGCCAAGCTTTGGACCGATTTCTGGCCGATTATGACAAGCGCCAACGAGAAGAGGAATTGAATCGCTATCATTACAAGGAACTTTGTTCCTCTCCATTGGACACCTGGATCAACCTGGAGGATTGTGAGAATCAACTTAGCATTCAAGAAAATGCCTTGGAATCTAGGGAAAAATTACTGTTAAGTACCGAAATCTTAGTCGGCGCAGATGCCCAAAGGGTCACCTCCGTGGCCGATTATTTGCGTGAATTGTTGCAACAAATTTCAGGAATCGCTGCCAAGGATACCGAGGTCGCCGCATGGGCCGAAACCGTAAAAGGCCTGTTGTTGCAAATTCGTGAATTGGCACGCGATGCGGAATCCATGGCCGAAGCCAGAGTTCCCGATTTGCAGGTCACCCAAATACTTCGAGAGCAGGTGGACCAGCTGCAGAGTTTGTTGCACAAACATCACCTCATCGATCTTCACGGCCTAAGAGAGCTGCGCGAGAACCTTGCAATAGCCATCGAATCCCGTCAAGGAGTCGATGAGGAAAGGACAACGCTGGCGGCCCAAGAAGCGGAAAGTTTGGAGCAATGTCGCCAGGCAGCCCTGCACTTGCATCTTGCCCGAGCCAAAGGGCTGGATGATTTATCGATCCGCGTAGCAGGAAAGCTCACGAAACTTTCCATGGAACACGCAAGACTGATCATGGATTGGAATACTGCTGTGGAAAATCTTGGTGACCAGTCAAGCACCAAGGACCTGAAAGCTTGGATTCCATCTGAACCTTTGATGGGTTTGGATAAACCCGATTTGCTTTTCAGCGCTAATGCTGGTCAGGAGCCTCGCCCTTTGGGCCAGGTAGCCAGCGGAGGAGAGAAATCCAGGCTTTTGCTTGCCCTCAAGAGTCTTGTCAAGGAACAAGGCCTTGACCATACCCGCATCTTCGATGAAATTGATGCCGGAATATCCGGTGAAACCGCCCTGCGCATGGGCCAAATGCTTTCCGAAATGGGCAAGAATCAGCAAATTATTCTGATCACCCACCTCCCTCAAATTGCTGCCCTCGGGAATAACCATTGGCATGTCACCAAAACGGTTCAAAACAAACAGACCCACACCTCCCTCGCCATACTGGACGCGAAACAACGGCAAGAAACCTTGGCACGCATGATCGGAGGCGATCGTCACGGAAAGGCTGCCCTGCAACAAGCTCAAGACTTATTGAACTCCTCCAACCTATCCTAATTAAGCATCTTGTTTATAAACTTGCCGATAATATAAACTATGCCGATAAATTAAAGATCTAAACCCAATCCCATGAGTCATTCGTTGTTACAAGGAAAAAGAGGCATCATCTTTGGTGCCCTCGACCAACAGTCCATCGCCTGGAAAGTGGCCGAAAAAGCCCACCAAGAAGGAGCCCGTTTGGTGCTCACCAATGCCCCGGTCGCTTTGCGTATGGGTCAAATTCAAGAACTGGCTGAGCGCCTAAGTTCCACCGTGATTGGTGCCGATGCCACCGTCGATGCTGATTTGGAGAGTCTATTCACCCAGGCAGTTGAATTCTTGGGAGGGCCAATTGATTTTGTATTGCATTCCATAGGCATGTCGCCCAATGTCCGCAAAGGCAAGGCCTATACCGACCTCAATTACGAGTTCTACCATAAAACGCTGGACGTATCGGCCATGTCCTTCCACCGCACGATGCGGGCCGCCATGGCCACCAAGGCCCTTGCCCAAGGCGCCTCGGTTCTGGCCCTTTCGTACATCGCGGCCCAGCGCGTTTTTCCGGACTATAACGATATGGCCGATGCCAAAGCCCTCCTGGAATCTATCGCCAGAAGTTTTGGGTATCATCTGGGCAAATCCCACGGCGTACGGGTCAACACCATCTCGCAGAGCCCAACCCGAACCACCGCAGGATCAGGGGTGAAGGGTTTTGATGATTTCTTGGATTATGCCGAACGCATGTCCCCCTTGGGCAATGCCTCTGCTGAATCCTGTGCCGATTATTGTGTTGTGATGTTCTCGGATTTGACCCGCATGGTGACCATGCAAAATTTATTTCACGACGGGGGCTTTTCCTTTACCGGAGTTAGTCAAGAAATTCTGAATTCCTAACATTTATTTTCGCTTTGAGCAATCGCTCTTGTCTCCTTTACCTGCTGGGAGCTTTGCTGCTGATAGGGGCAGTCTTTTACGGAGTCACACGCTATGTGTGGACGAGAATCGAGGGAACAGAAACAGGATTGGAAGCCACCCTCGATGGATGGGAGCAATCCTTGGGGGAACCCCTTTGGGAAGATATTCAAAGCACCCATCCGCTCATTCAGGATGAACCTGCCCGCCTGGCCTTAGACCGGATGCTTTATCGACTCTGCGCGCCCAACGATATCGACACGGCAGGACTGCACCGTCATTTGATTCAAAACCCCGAGGTAAATGCCTTTGCCTTACCTGGGAGACGCCTGGTCGTCCAAAGCGGACTCATCCAAAGTGCCCATGGACCGGATGAAGTCGCCGGGGTCTTGGCCCATGAGCTGGCGCATGCAGAAAGGGGACATGTGCGGCGTAAGATTCTCAAAGAGGCAGGAATAAGCCTTGTCATAGCCTGGATTAGCGGGAATTTGGGTCTGGAAAATACAGGAGTCCATGAATTGGTAAGGATTCTCAGTTCTACCGCATTTGACCGGAATTACGAATCCGAGGCCGATCGCATGGCCGTCCTTTACCTGCAGAAGGCCGGTGTAAACCCCGATGGTTTCGCTGTTTTTATGGATCGCTTGGCTACCACCGAAAAGAACAACCCTACCCCACCCGAATGGCTTAGCACTCATCCGGCTTCCCCCAAACGAGCCATCCAAATTCGTCAACTTACCGAGGAGTCCAAAGCACGGCTCAGCTATACCCCTTCCCTGTCCCCTTCGGATTGGAATGCGTTAAAACAAGCCTCCCAACCTTAAAACAAATGAGCAATCACATCATACGGAAGCTTGGAGCGGGAGACGAGGCTCGAACTCGCGACCCCGACCTTGGGAAGGTCGTGCTCTACCAACTGAGCTACTCCCGCCTAGAAGCTTTACCAACTACTGCATATTTAAGCCTTGAACAAAGGTAAACCCAAAGACCATACCACGATACCCGCAAGGTTAATCAGCAAACCAATCGTCTTGGCGGTGCTCGGCGCGCGGGACGAACCAAGGGAACAACTTTGGAATATCCTCCACGAATACCGAAAAAATTTAGCCAATATCCGCTCAGCTTCTTCATAAGAAATGACCTTCTGAGCCTTCTGCTTTGGTAATGTTTGAGAAGGCCCAAATAAGAATTGATGCTTTGACGAAATGCATTCAACCCTGCGGCATCAGGTCGACCTGCTCTTATTTGACGATTGAATCGTTGAATGGTTTGGTAGAAATTCGATTTGATTCTAGGACCAACATAAATCCGGCCTGGTTTGATAATCACCCCCAGAAAGGGTAATCCATGACCACTATGCTGCAAATACACCTTGTGAGGATGCAATTGCAAATTTAATTTCTTCTCCAGAAATTCCCTGATTTGCTCACGGGCATCAAGGAGTACCTTGGGGTCCTCGTGCATCAAAACAAAGTCGTCCACATAGCGACCATAGCAAGCAATCCCCAAACGGCCCCGCACAAAAACATCCAATGGATGCAAATAAAAATTAGCCAAAATCTGGGAGGTCAAATTCCCAATCGGAAGTCCGCAACCCTCTGGGCTATGAAACAAACTTTTGTTACGAGGTAAACCCTTCCAGTTACGGCGTTTGCCGCGACGAATGCAATTCGAAGCGGCGTCATTAAAAATTATTTTGGACAAGACCTCCACCACCAAAGGCAAATCCCCTCCACGATAGTAGGCTGATAACCACAAGGAGATTCCCTTGTACAAAATAGCCCGGTCAATGTTCATAAAAAACCCACTGATATCCATTTTCAAAACATGAAGACGAGGATTGTACTGGCCTTCAGGGCCCGAATGCATGTATTGATACATTCTTGCAATACCGTAATGGGTACCTCGATAGGGTCTGCAGGCAAAAGAATCTTCCGTAAAGTACCGTTCCAGCAAGGGATTCACTTTGTTCATCAACCAATGATGCACAACCCTGTCCCGAAAATCTGCCGCAAAAATTTCGCGAAGAACCGGCCGCCTAACCACAAAGGCAAGACTGGGGGAAGGAGTCCATTGACCGGACTCGAGCAATTCATGAAGCTCGTACAATTTCTCTTCATAATCCACTTCAAAGGCCATGGCCGAAGCCTTGTTGCGTTTGCTGCGACGACATTGGCGATAAGCTTCGAAAAGCTCACCTGCGTCTACTTTGTAAGGATGTGAGTCGGTTTCAGTTCCCCAAACTTGCAATTGCATACCCTAAGGTCATCACTCCTGTACCCTATCTCCAAAAAACCGGAGTCCCTAAGGACTCCGGGATTAATATCCTCGAAGAAGCGCGCACTGCCCTAACTTGGTTGTTGTTGTTCTTGTTGTTGTTGTTGACATTTCCATTGTTGAAGTTCATGTTCCAGGCGTTGTTAGGATTGTTCTGCGAAGATCCCCAAAGGGGACCTGTAAAGCAAGCGAGTTTGAAATGAACGAATCCTATTAAATAGGACCTGTCCGCTTGCCCTTTTTCGAGTATAATGGCTCGCCCCCGGCCACCGTGGCCGCCGGAGTCCCGGCTAAACAACCTGTGCATTGCGCCAGGCTGTTACTTGTTTACCCACACTCACCATAAGCATCGCTATTTCCGCATGCTTACCGGTGGTGATGAGTTTGAGGTCACTGCACAATCGCAGTTCCAATTTCAGTAATTCAAAATCATCCATAAAGGCCTCCAAATAAGGGGCCTTATCCTTGTATTTGTTGGCCCTGTAAATACTGCGCACCAAATTCAATCCATCGCGTTTGATATCCTGACCAAGACTGTACTTGTATTCCCGCGAAAAATGGGAGGTTATTTCGAACAAATTCTGAATCAAACGGTAAACATCCTTAAAGACCGGTAAATCATAGTACAAACCCATAGGCAAACCTTTACATAAATTTACCTTTTTATCTGTTGAATTCCAAGTATCCAACCTCTAATGTGGATAATGTTTACAAATCCCCCATCGCCCCCCGCTTTCAGCGGGGGGCGATGGGGCTCATCGAACCCTTGTACTACCCAATAGTTAAATAGTTAAATGGTTAATTAAAAAGCGCGCACTGCCCTAACTTGGACGTCGTTGTTCTTGTTGGTGCCGTAGACATTCCCATTGTCGAAGGCCATGTACCAGGCGTAGTAAGGACCGTCCTGCGAAGATGACCAATAATACCAATACCATGCAAATCCCCCTAAACCCTGCAAATGCAAGCGACCGTACATCATCTGCAATTCACCGATACTTGGTAGATACCAGTCCGAATAACCGTTCAAAACCAAATCCGAACATACACTCGCCGCAATAGGGCGCTGGCTGCATCCACCCATGATATAAGCCGTGTTGATGGCTCCGGTGCCTGCTGCTGTAGACGTATTCGGGATGTCTGTACCATAACAACCCCACGGGAAGCTACCTTGATCGGAGGGTGCACAAACCAACCCATGCTGACCCGAACTATCCAAATCGAATATAATACCCCCGGCATACGGTTTACCGATGTACAAAGCCGAAGTCGTATCGGTCGTGAAACTCTGCTCGGGACCGTAATAAGTGCCGGTCACATTGTTCATGTAGGCCCGAACATAGTACAAGGTCTGGGGTATCAAATTCGTGAGCTGGCAATTGTAGAGCCCCGTATCCGCACCGCATACCGTCCTAAACAGGGCATTGCCCGCGGTGGGGTTTGGGGATGTGCTCCAGCATACCCCCCGCTCCGTTACCGCACAACCTCCGCTGGCAAGGATCGTGGTCTGCAGGGTGGCCGTGGTCGCTCCAATCTGGGTTAATTGTGAATTACCAATTTTGGGCACAAAGCCGTTGGTGGTGTACACCACTTGGCCGTAACCAACACCGGCCGAATTCTGTGCAAAAGCACGCACATAGAAGGTCTCGTTGCAGCCCTGAGGAAGGTCAACCAACAGGGTGTAGGTGCCCGTTCCCGTGGGCGTGAAGTAGCGTACCGAATCCGACAAAGTGGGGCTGCCCGTACTACGGTTCCAACAGATGCCCTGTGCTGTAATCGTGCTGTTGCCATCACCCGTAATCAAGCCCCCCATGATGTGGTTGGAATCGGTTTTTACCACCGCCAAGGTGCCGACCAGGGGAGGTGTCACCGGCCCACTCGCCTGGGCAGTGGTGTTGAAACTAAGTTCATTTCCGTAGGCCGTGCCTTGGGCGTTGTTAGCATAGGCCCTAACATAATAGGTGGTGGATGCCGTAAGGCCTGTCATCATCGAAGTGTAGGACCCCGTACCGACTCCATCACTGGTTTGGTTACTCGTTAAGGTAGGACCCGCGACCAAGTCGAAGACCACCCCACGCTGTGTTACAGAAGATCCTCCGTCGGATCCTATCGTGCCTCCGCTGTAGGCCGAGGTATTCGATATACCGTAGATCGGATTCGTATTGATCGACGCCAACGCCAAGGCGGGGGTCTGCAAGCTCAGCACCAAGCCATAGGCCACTCCCCCACCGTTAACCGCGTAGGAGCGGAAATAATAGGCGGTGTTCGGGGTGAGGTTGCGCAGTGTACCGCTAAAGGTTCCCAGACCTGATCCTGCCCTGATGGTATCGCTCGCGATGGATGGGCTGTTTTGGGTGCTGTAGCAAAAGCCTCTTTCGCTAACAGCCGAACCCGCATCCGCCGTGACCGCACCGGCAACCATGGCCTGGGTTTGGGTAATCGAGGAGGCCGCCTGCGTTTGCACCGTGGCCAAGGGTTGGTTGCCTGTGGTGAAGCTAAGTTCTTGGCCATAACCCGTACCCAAGGCGTTCACCGCGTAGGCTCGGAAATAATACATCGATGAAGGCGACAAGCCGGTCAACTGCGCGGAGTACCCCGTTCCTGCCGAGGCCTGCGATGCCAAATCCTGGCCCGAAGCCGGAACAAAACCAGCCGTCGTGGACCAGCGAAATCCCTTGGATGATACCGCCAAACCACCCGTTGAAGTATCCGGCAATTCTCCCCTCATCTGCGCCCCAAAAGCCGATAAACCCGTGGCCGACAAGGTTAGCGGGGCAGGCACGGCCAAAGCCCTGGTCTGCAAGGTCAACGACTGCCCAAAAGCGGTCCCTGCCGCCGTGGTCGCATAGGCTCGAACATGGTAGGTGCTTCCAGGAATCAAACCCGACAAAGCGACGGTATAGGACCCCATTCCGGTCCCTGCATGCGGTACAGCCTTGGAGGTCCCCGGAGAAGGCAGGGTATCCACACAGATCCCTCTGCTCAATACCAATTCCCCACCGTCCGAATCCAAGGATCCTTCGACCTCTGCGCTCGTGTACCGCACCGAAGCCCCCAGCGTCCGAACCGTCGCCAGGGTTCCTGCGCCACCACCACCAAGGTTAGAGGCCGATTGGGCTTGTTGTGCATACAAGGCGTAGGGCACACTCAACAATTCCCTGTTACTGCTCAGCAGATAATTGGTTCCGCCGGTTGGATCCACTTCGGTGCGCAGATACACCTGACCCAAAGCCCACTGTACGCTGTCCATTCGACCGGATACGACCGTACCCCCGCCCACCTCAAGGGTGAACAAACCGTTGGCATTGGTCGTCACGAGATGGGTCTCCACATAGCGGTCCGATGCGGCTATACCAACGCCCTGCACCAAACTGATGCGCAATCGAATGGCCTGCCCTGCAACCAACTGGCCCGACAAATCCCTTACCACCGCTTGGTGGTTGAAACGAAGGGGCATTTGAGCATTCGCTAACCATGGCAATACCCAAGAACAACACAATACCAAGATGCATAGCACAAACCTTGACCTGCAAAGGGAGTTCTGATTTGCGGAGAAAGAAAATGTTGATTTCATAATGAAATAATTGAAATGATTTCGGGTTAGAAAAGCTTACCGATTTAATTTAACAAAACGCAAGAGCCGGTCTTCGGTGTTGCGTGGACCTTGCCATTGGATGCGGACGGAATAGGTACCTGCGGACCAGGTGTCGCTTTCCAATTCTATGCCTTTGTAGCCGGAGGCTGAAACGAATTCCCTTCCTTCCACCACCAGTCGGCCCAAGGCATCCACGACCGAATACGTCACCGTTCCGGAGGAGGGGAGGGTCAGCGCTATCGATGCTCTATCGCTGCTGGGATTGGGATACAGAGCAACTTGCCACGTACCAGAACCTGGTACCGGTGCGGCAAGTCGGAAGGAATGGTACGGTTGGGCCATTCCATCCGCAAGTTCACTGGTTGGAATTAACCGCAAAGGACCGCTCGCGTTCCCTCGTACTTTGAGTCGGAAGAGTTCATCGCCATCCCTTGGTAGGAGGGCGTCCAAACCAAACCAGGAAATCCTCAGGACATGACCCTCCTGCTTGTATGCCAAATACCCCGGGTCTGCGTTTGGACCTGTTTCCGACTTAGCCGAGACCAAGACATCCTCCACCGAAAGGCCTTCAGGAAGGAGAAGTTCAATGGTCATGGCTCCAATGCTTTTGGATTCGGTTAGATAGACCGGCCATTCCCAAGTGTCTGTATCGGGTTCTTCCAAACGACCCACCGCAAGCAAAGGGTCCCCCGCCAATCGTGCAGGGGGAGCCGGGAAATAAGAGGCATTCACGTCTCCGTAACACAGGGCGGGGACCGGGATATTCACCAACGTATCCCCAAACTGAACTTGGACCGGGGTTGGGGCAAAGGCCCAGTCACCCGCATTAAACTGATTGATTGAACGAACAACTCGTCGGGTGATTGTCAAGGCTTCTTGAGGATTCACAATTCCCCTTTGATTAACATCACCAGCAAGAAACCGAATACCCGTTAAGGACATTGCACCTGCAAAATGGCGCATAGCTACCAAGGCGTCGGTGGTGTTGACACCTCTCCATGTCGCTGTGGAAACAAATTCCAAGGCGTAAGAACCCATACCCCTCGTTCCCAAATCAAAATCCCCTGTTTGGCTCGTGGTGGTGGTGCCA
>VHAW01000030.1 GCA_016872225.1 Sphingomonadales bacterium
TATTTTGATCGCAAGGATATTCTCACTTGATTTTGAAACAATGATATTACTTTCTAAACGAACCTTTCTTGTTCTGTTGTTATGCTTTGGAATGGCTGGGCCTTTGACCAGGGAATCAAAGGGTGTAGGGTATGTTGCAACGCGGTCGTTTTATGGGGATGAAAATTCAGTGATTAATCAGGTAAATAATGTTCTACAAAGAGATGCGGAAAGGCTGATGGAACAGTTGGCGACTCGCCTTGAAAGTATCAGCGATCTTCAGGCGACCGTCTATGTTCAAGCGGATATACCTCGCGTTAAGGTGAGGCCCTTAACGGCAGAGATGTTTTTTTTGGCCCCGGATCGGTTCAGGCTGCGTAGTGCTCGAATCGCTCTCCTCCCTCGTCAAAATCCAATGGAGCTTTTTGAATTTCTCAAACGGGCCAAGAACTACCGGACCTTGGCCATGGGGGTCGAAAAAGTCCGAAATCAACCCTGCCTCATGATCAATGTTTTGCCGTTAGACGGCAGCAACGATTGGCAATTGATTCGCTTATGGATTCACCAAGAGACTGGCCAGATTTACAAAGCGGAAATGACGCGCAGGAATCTAGGAACCGTGGAGGCGGGGTATTTCTATGGACCCACTTCGGGGGCGGTGCCCGGCCCGATGAAAAGGCATCATGATCTCCCTGATTCGTTGTTGTTTGAATGGGATGCCTCCATGATAAAGTTGCCCAAGGCTCTAACGGCAGATTTACATCGAAGCCAGAGCCAGTTCGAATCAGGAACAGTTGGTCCATTGGGCGCTCCGCAGGGGAAGGCCAGGGTGGCCATGGGTTTTCGCTGGACCTCGGTTAACAACGGTGCTGCTGCACGATTTTTTAGAGCCCAAAAGCAGGACTAAGGATTTATTTTGCAGAACCGCTGCGGCTTGCGATTATCGCGTTTCAGCGGCCTTTTATCGGCTATGAATCAAAATAATTCCTCTCAAGAAGCATCACAGCAGGATCCTTTATTCCCTCATCGTCAGGGGCTCGGCCTTAGCGAGCAAGAGCTCCACCGACGGCAGGCCTTGAACCAATTGAGGGCCCTGGGCATTGACCCTTATCCTTCGGCGGCCTTTCATCGAACCCATTCAACCCAAGATATTCACCGAGACTTCAAGGATGTGGAGGTGGATTCCTGGTCTTCGGTCTCCCTTGCCGGGCGGCTTATGAGTCGTCGCATCATGGGCAAGGCTTCTTTTGCCGAATTGCAGGACTCTACCGGACGCCTTCAGGTGTACATCAACCGTGATGAGTTATGCCCCGGAGATAACAAAGATTTGTACAACGAAGTTTTTAAGAAACATTGTGATATTGGAGACTGGGTTGGGGTACGTGGTCGTATTTTCAGAACACAAGTTGGTGAAATATCCATTCATGTGGAAGAGTTTGTGTTTTTGTCCAAAGCGTTACGGCCCCTGCCTGTGGTCAAAAGAGATGAACAAGGCAGGGTTTACGATGGTTTCACGGATCCTGAATTAAGGTATCGAATGCGGTACGTGGATTTGGTTGTGAATCCTGAGGTTCGTCAAGTGTTTATGCTCCGATCAAGGATGATTGAGCTCATGCGTCAGTTTTTTAACCGGCATGGCTACTTGGAGGTGGAGACTCCGGTGCTTCAGCCGATGTACGGGGGTGCCTCGGCGAGGCCTTTCAAAACCCATCACCATACTTTGGACATGCCCTTGTATCTGCGTATTGCTAACGAGTTGTATCTTAAGCGGTTGATTGTAGGGGGGTTCGAGGGCGTTTATGAATTTGCCCGTGATTTCCGCAACGAAGGGATGAGTCGTTTCCACAATCCCGAATTCACAATGCTGGAATTATATGTGGCCTTTCAGGATTACCATTGGATGATGCACCAAACGGAAGCCTTGCTTGAAGAAATGGCTGTGGCTTTGCACCAACAAACCGCTTTGAAGGTGGGTCCTCATACTATTGATTTCAAGGCCCCTTACCGCAGGGTAACTTTGTATGACTCCATATCAGAAAAGGTGGGCGTCCAAGTGGATGATTTGGACGAGACTGCTTTGCGCCAATTGGCTCAGAAGTATCGCATTGAGACCGATGTCTCTATGGGCCGCGCCAAATTATTGGATGCCTTGTTCGGTGAATTGGTGGAGCCGAATTTGATTCAACCCACCTTCGTAACTGATTACCCTGTGGAAATGTCTCCTCTTGCCAAAGTGCATCGGGACAAGCCAGGTTTGGTGGAACGCTTTGAGCTCATTTGCAACGGCAAAGAATTGGCCAATGCCTTTTCGGAATTGAATGACCCTTTGGATCAGCGTGATCGTTTTGAGGCCCAGTTAGCCTTAGGCCTAAGGGGCGATCCGGAGGCGATGATGCTGGATGAAGATTTTCTTCGGGCCTTGGAATTTGGCATGCCGCCCACAGCGGGCATTGGCATTGGCATTGATCGATTGGCCATGATGATGACCAATTCGGCCAGCATTCAAGATGTGTTGTTTTTCCCACAAATGCGTCCTGAGCGCCATGATGGTTAGGGATGATGGAACATGACAGGCTCATGCTGCCGGTTCGATACCCCAAGCATTGGAAACAATATGAGTTGATCGACAGCGGAAATGGCCTCAAGTGGGAGCAATTCGGTGAAAGGATTTTGCAGCGTCCGGAACCCCAGGCGCTATGGTCGCCATTTTCTTCACTTGCTTCGTTGCGTACCATGACGCATTGGCGGTTTGAGCCAGGAGGTAGCCGCAACGGGGCATGGCTCCCTCAAAATCGTTCTAGGAAAGGGCGTTCAATTGGAGAGGATCAATCGGCCTCGGAGCGTTGGCCGATTGCCTACCAAAGCCCAGTTTTGAATCTTCGTTTTCATTTGGCCATGACGGGATTCAAGCATGTGGGGTTGTTTCCCGAACAAGCCGATAATTGGGAATTCATTGCCTCAGCGGTCAAAGCGTTGCCTCCAGGGGCCAAGGTTTTGAATCTTTTTGCCTATACTGGGGGAGCAAGTCTTGCCGCTGCTCAGGCCGGGGCCCAGGTATATCATTTGGATTCCGTGCGTCAAGTCGTGGATTGGGCCCGAAGAAATGCAGATTTGAGTGGTTTAAGCGGTTTGCATTGGGTGGTGGAAGACGCGCGTAAATTTGTTCAAAGGGAAATCAAACGGGGGCATGTATACGATGCAGTGCTCTTGGATCCACCGGCCTACGGTATTGGAAGTTCGGGGGAACGATGGAAACTAGAGGACCAACTGGGTGTCTTGTTGGACGAGGTCATGCAGTTGTTGCACCCTCAACGTCATGCTTTGTTACTTAACGCTTATTCCCTCGGCCTCTCTCCGTTAATTCTTCGGACCATGTTGGGTCTATCGTATGCCGAATCTGATTTGGAATGCGGTGAAACGGCCTTGAAAGACCACCAAGGGAGATTGTTACCATTGGGAATTTACGCCCGCGCAACCAAAGGCTTATCCTTTAATTCCGCATAGGTTCGATGATCCTCGTTTTTGATACTGAAACGACCGGGTTACCCCGCAACTACAAAGCCCCGGTCAGCGATTCCAACAATTGGCCAAGGGCTGTTCAAGTGGGGTGGCAATTGTTGGACGATGGTGGGCGATTGGTTTCATCGCAGTCCTTGATCATTCAACCGGATGGTTTCGATATACCATATAACGCAGCCAAAGTTCACCGAATCACCACCGAGAGAGCCCATGCAGAGGGATTGCCCCTTGCCCAGGTCCTGCAGCAATTTGGGCAAGATGTGGCGCAGGCTACCCTTATTGCCGGCCATAACATTGAATTTGATATACTGATCATTCAGGCAGAATGGTATAGATTGGGTTGGCTCGATGCTTTTGAGGGGCGTAAAGTTTTAGATACTAAGGAGGTATCTACGGCATTTTGTGCGTTGCCCGGTGGACGTGGGGGTCAATTCAAATGGCCAACACTAACGGAATTGTATTTCAAATTATTTGGCCAGGATTTTGAAGAAGCCCATGATGCGGAGGCTGATGTGGCGGCTACTGTCGATTGTTTGTTGGAATTGTGCAGGCTAGGTGTGATTCAAGCATCCGCTATGGGAATGTCAGAACAGGCCTTGGACCGACTACGCGAGGAATGGCCTGGTTCCGCAACGACCTCTGCGTCTTCGAAAGGAAAGGGATCTTTTAAAACCACCTCGGTAACCCATGAAACCAAGGGCCAACCATCCAAGGAACAGGCGATACCAACCGACCTACACGGGGAGATAGGGGAATCATTTCCCTTCGTTCATCTTCACTGTCATTCGCAATTTTCCTTGGGCATTCCCGGCTGCAGCACGGTGTATGACTTGGTGGATTATGCCATTGCTCAAGGTTCCAAGGCCATCGCGCTAACGGATCACTCTACCTTGTACGGTGCGTTTCTTTTTTTTCAATATGCCCATTCCAAAGGCATCAAGCCAATACTTGGCTTGGATATTCAAGTTTGTGCCCAACACAAGAATCACACCCGCAAGGATAATGGTACACCTCAGCTGCTGTTGGCCCGTAACCTGCAGGGCTACCATAATCTGGTAAGGCTATGCTCCTTATCCTATACCGAAGGATATTATTATGTGCCGAGAATCTCATGGGATTTGTTGTTGCAACACCGGGAAGGCTTGGTGGCGCTTTCAGGATCCATGGAATCAGAAATTCCTTCTCTGTTGCTTAATCAGGGTGAGAAACAGGCTGAAGCAGCGTTGCTGCGATGGCGTGAAGCCTTTGGGGAACATTTTTATTTGGAAATACAAGACCATGGACTTGAAGAACAACGTTTCCTGAATGCCAAACTCGCTGAATGGTCTCAAAGTCACGACATCCCATGTGTAGTGACCAACAATGCTTATTATAATACTGAAGCGGATGCTGATTTGCATGATACCTACCTCTGTGTGGTTCCATTGGAGTACAAGGATACCCCTATTGGCCATGGACGGGGTTACCGGTTTGGTATGCGAAGCAATCGTCATCACTTGTGCAGTGGACAAGAAATCTTACGACTTTTTGAAAATCATCCCGACTGGCTGAAGAATACCTTTGATTTGGCAGAATCCATAGAGTTGTACTCTTTGCAGCGAGATGTGTTACTTCCGCGTTTCGAAATTCCACAAGGCTTTGCAGATGAAAATGCCTACTTGAGACATCTTACCTTGGAAGGCGCCAAGAAACGCTATGCCACCATAGGCTCGGAATTGTTGGAAAGAATTGATTTTGAGCTTCAAACGATTGCTTATACGGGGTATCCAGGGTATTTCTTGATTGTTCAAGACTTTACGACGGCAGCCCGACAAATGGGTGTTACCGTAGGGCCGGGTAGAGGATCCGCAGCGGGTTCGGTTGTAGCATATTGCACGGGTATCACCGATGTGGATCCGATTCGTTACGATTTGCTGTTTGAGCGGTTTTTGAATCCAGATCGGGTTAGCATGCCCGACATTGACATCGACTTTGACGACCGAGGGCGGGAGAAGGTGATGCGTTATGTCATGGAGAAATACGGCCAAAAGCAGGTGGCACAAATTGCGACTTACCATAGCATGGCTGCTAAATCGGCCATACGCAGTATTGGTCGCGTCATGGGTTTGCAGCCTTTTGAAACAGATGCTTTAGCAAAATTGTTCCCGGAAGATTTAAATCGCGCAGACTACTACAAGAAGTCGCCTCTCCGTAAACTGTTGTTAAATCCCAACGAAGGCATCAGGCATCTTGATCAATTACAGGCTGAGGATCAACGCAAGGCTCGTCAATTGCTGGATTTAGTCAAAAAGGGTGGCGTTGAAGCCAAGGTTTTGCAGCAATCGGCCCTTTTGGAGGGGTCGTTCAAGAATGCGGGAACTCATGCCTGCGGGGTGGTGATCACCCCGGGGGATTTGACGGATTATGTTCCGGTCAAACATGCTCCCGATGGTCAAATTTCCTTGGTAACTCAGTTTGATAACGAGGTTGCCGAGGCAGCTGGTTTGTTAAAGATGGATTTCTTGGGGCTCAACACGCTCACTATCATCAACGATGCGGTGGAATTGGTCAAAGCCATTCATCCGGATCTTCCAGATCCAGTGGACTTTCCATTGGATGATAAGGGTACCTATGGGCTCTTTCAGCGTGGTGAAACGGTGGGCATTTTTCAATACGAATCCCCCGGCATGCAAAAGTACCTCAAAGAGCTCAAGCCGGACAAAATCGAAGACTTGATCGCCATGAACGCTCTTTATCGTCCAGGTCCATTGGCATATATCCCAAATTTTATTTTGCGTAAACATGGTAAGGAATCCATCGTGTACGACTTGGCCGACATGGAAGAATTGCTCGGCGAAACCTATGGCATTACGGTGTATCAGGAACAAGTGATGTTATTGAGTCAAAAGCTAGCGGGTTTTTCCAAGGGTAAAGCGGATGAATTGCGTAAAGCTATGGGGAAGAAGATTCCCGAGAAATTAGCGAAACTCAAACCGGAGTTTTTGGAGGGTTGCCGCGAAAGGGGTTACGACGAAACCGTAGCCTCTAAGGTTTGGAAGGATTGGGAGGCCTTTGCGGAATACGCCTTTAATAAATCGCATTCCACGTGTTATGCCATGGTTGCCTTCCGGACCGCGTACCTCAAGGCTCATTACCCCGCCCAGTTCATGGCGGCTGTTCTTTCGAATCACATGTCGGATATTACCAAGGTGGCTTTCTTTCTGGAAGAGTGCAGGCGTATGGGATTGCAGGTATTGGGACCCGATTTGAATGAGTCCTTTTTTCGATTCTCGGTGAATGCCGTGGGCCAAATTCGATTTGGTTTAGGGGCTATCAAAGGGGTTGGCGAAGGTGCCGTTGAAAACATGATTGAACAACGCCGTGAAGGAGGGGCATACCGGTCGCTTTTCGATTTTTGCAAGAGAATTGACCTAAGGCAGGCCAACAAAAAAACTTTGGAGGCTTTGGCCCAAGCCGGTGCTTTGGATCGTTTGGAAGGTATCCAAGGGAATCGACGGCTTTTATTGGATGCCGAGGCTGGAGGTGGATCCCATCTACTCGAAAAAGCCATACGTTTTGGGCAGCAATACCGTGAATTGAGTATCAAATCGCAAACCTCACTTTTTGGTTCGGAGGGCATGGTAGATATCAACGAGCCTGTTTTTCAGCAAATTGAGCCTTGGACTTCCCTCGAAATGTTACGAAGGGAAAAAGAGGTGGTTGGGCTGTACATCACCGCTCATCCCCTGGATACCTATGCATTGGAATATAAATTTTTGCACTTCACCCTCTTGTCGCAATTGGAGGAGAGGCCTAGCATGGATGTCCAAATCGCTGCCTTGGTCACGGATGTTCAATACTTCCGGGATTCCAAAAATCAAGAGGTACTGGCCTTTGCCGTGGAAGATAAAGAAGGGTCGCGAAAATTCAGGCTTCGGGGCGATCAGGCTATGAAATTCAAACATTTGATGGTTCCAGGAACGGCTCTCCTAATTTCAGGTCGTTGGGAATATTTTCAAGGGAAAGATGGACAACAGGCTGGCTTTTTCCGCTTTTCTAACATTGAACTCATGTCAGAAATTCGTGATAAACGTTTCCGTACCCTCACCCTGCAATTGCCGCTGTCTTCCCTAAACACTACCTTCAACGCTGCCCTCGAAGAGGCTTTGCTGGAACACCCGGGCCGATTGGCGCTGAAAGTAGAAATGTGGGTGCCTGAAGACCAGCGATCCGTGGCTATGAATTCCGAACGCATCAAGGTGGCCCCGGATGAAGCCCTTTTCGCGGCGTTGGACCGTTTGGAGATCGCCTACATTTTGCAATAGGTGTTTGGCCGCTTCTTAACTTTGGCACGGAATTTGCTTAGACTCCATAGACGAATCAATGCTTTAACTCTTTAAAACTTACAACGATGGCTTTTGAATTCACCGATGCTAATTTTCAGGATACTGCCCTGAGTTCCCCCCAACCTGTTTTGGTCGATTTCTGGGCCGAATGGTGTGGACCCTGTCGCATGGTTGGACCTGTAGTGGAAGAAATAGCCCAAGAAATGTCCGGTAAAGCCCTTGTCGGCAAACTAAATGTGGACAGCAATCCTCAAATCGCGACTCAATACGGCATTCGCAGCATACCTACGCTGCTTGTTTTTAAAAACGGGCAAGTTGTTGAAAAACAAGTGGGAGTCATTCCCAAACAAAATTTAGTGGCCTTGCTCGAGGCCCATATGAGCTAAACGTGCTGGGCCTCAAACTGCCCACTGATCCGCGATGGGCTGCAATTGCCGAAAAGTCTGTCGCCGACATTCTGGTGGATCACGCCTTTTGTGAGCAGAAGGCTGCGTCCTCTTGCATTTCTTTGATTGTGCAGTATCCGGATTACCCGAGGATTGTCGAGGAGCTTGCACCCATTGTCACCGAGGAATGGGGACATTTTCGGGCGGTCTTGGAGGAAATGTTCAAAAGGGGAATTACCCTGGGCCCACAGCGTAGTGACGAATACGTCGTCGCCTTGTTGGCTTTTCAGACCAAGGGGCTCAGCAGGGAACAGAAACTCCTCGAAAGGCTTCTTTGTTGCGCCCTTATTGAAGCCCGTTCCTGCGAGCGTTTCCGATTGCTCTCCCTGCATTGTACTGATGCCGATTTGCGTCGTTTTTACCACGCCTTTATGGTGAGCGAAGCCGGACATTATCGTTTGTTCATGGATCTTGCCGAGTCGTATTTTCCTAAGAACCAAGTTCGTGCACGGTGGGAAGAATATTTGCAATACGAGGCGAAGGTCATGGAAACCTTTAGTGTCCGTTCGGGTCGCATTCATTAATTAAGGATCATGAGCTATGATTTGAATTACGATCAAACTCAGCCGTTAGATCGCGTCGCGCGTTACCGTCAAATGGCGGTAGATTGGGCTTCACTTTTCGACCCCAATGCAGGCTGGACGGCCAATGCTGCTAATTTTTGTGCTTTGCTTGTTGCAGGTTTTGGATGGTGGTGGGTTGGTTTTTACAGGGTTCGCCGTGGCGATCAAACTTTGGTCTTGGGCCCCTTTCAAGGGACCGTGGCCTGCACCACCATTCCGAAGGGCAAAGGCGTTTGTGGAACGGCTTGGGAACGCGATGAACCTTTGATGGTGCCTGACGTAGATCAGTTCTCTGGACATATTGCATGCAGCAGTTTAAGCCGGTCGGAATTGGTCATCCCCCTTCACTCGATGGGTGAGGTGGTAGCGGTTCTTGATTTGGATAGCGTGGAAATCAATGACTTCGGACATGAGGACATCGAGGCCTTGATACCGATGTTGCAACTCCTTCAGTCCGCTTGGACTACCAGTTCCGGCGAAGAGTTCCCGGATTGAAATAACTCGCGGTAGAGTTCCCATTGCATCCTCATCCAGATGATCACACAAGGAAGAGCCTTGAGGTTATAAGGTTCAACCCAGGCTCGGCGCAGGGATGCCGGAAATAAATCGGTTGGGGACAAAACGGTGAGCACGAGTAATGCCCCCAACATCCAACGCATGAACGGAGTATCTCTATGAAGCAGTAGCCACCACAGAGAAGGGGTTACTGCAATGACAAAGGTGGGCGATTCCGCTTTGTGGTTGAAGATGACCATCCAGATCATCAAAGCCGCTAGTCCCAGGGCTCGGTGTTTCGGGGTGGTTGTTCGACGAATTGCCCCCAACCATGGAACCATCATGATTACAAGACCGACGATAAGAACTACGCTCTTGTTCCAAAGGCCAGGCATAGTTTTCTCCAGGAAGCCCATCAACGAAATGCCGTAGGAGAGGCTATGATCTTGCTCCAGCATGCGCAGGTATTCCTGTATTTGCCATAAGTACACCGAAGGACTCATAACCAACAAGGGTAATGCCGCCAAAAGCAATCCCCATCCTAGCCCAAGAAGAAAATTACGACCCTTGTTCGGATAGGCTAACCAAAGTAGCAACGCGGCCCAACCGAATATTTTAATGAACCCTACTGTCATGATCATGCCAATGGCTCGCGAGGAGGAACCGCGTTCCCATTCCCCCCATGCCCACATCAGTAAACCAGCAATCAAGGCATTGGATTGTTCGTTTTGAAGGGAGGTCAACAATTCCAAGGTTCCTAGGCCCAGCCACCATCCCGCTAAAGAAGGAATGTTTACCGAAGAATTTTGTTGCCAAACCCGTATGCCTTTTAACCATACCCAAGCATTCAAAAAATTCCAAAGCAACAGGCCAATGCTATCCGGTAACATCGCCCATGCTCCAAAAATCAAGGCAAACGTTGGGCTGTATTTGAATAAGTCCCAGTGTTCGTCGGGATAAAGGATATAGAGGCTTTGATGATGAATTAAATGAAAAAACGATTGCTTGAAAATCACATAATTGTTATAAGCCGTATAGAGGTGTTCGGTTTGACTGTGGGAGAAAGACATTACCCAAAGGGATTGCAGCGAGGCAGCCAAACTCATGGTAGCCATGATTAAAGGCCAGAAAAATCGATGCTTGTAAAGCCGGGATGCGTAAGTGTTCATCAGGGAATGGTTAGAAATCGGATATTCTTTTGCATTCCTCCCAGACCAGCTCTGGTGATAGGGCTATGTTGGAATTTAGCTTCAAACTCGCTTTCGGACATGGATAGCCACTCCTCTGCGCTTGGCCATGAGGCTTGCAAGGGTTGGAACCTAGGCTCTTGATGGGGTTTTGAAAATCGATTCCATGGACAGACTTCTTGACAGATATCGCAACCAAAGGCCCATCCATCCATTTGGTTCTCAAATTGTTCTGGAATGTTTTGGCGTAATTCGATGGTCAAATACGAAATGCACTTGGAAGCATCCAAACGGTATGCTTCAAGGGCATGGGTAGGACATGCGTCAATGCATCGGGTGCATTGGCCACAATGGTCCTGGACGGGGTCATCAGGCTCCAATTCCAGATCGCATAGAATTTCGGAAAGGAAGAAATAACTCCCGGTTTGTTTTTGTAATAAATTGGTGTTCTTGCCAATCCATCCAGCTCCTGCGAGCGAGGCCCAGGATTTCTCCAGAAGAGGCGCTGAATCGGTAAATACCCTGTAGTTGAAGTTACCAAACTCGAATTTCATACGTTCCACCAAATGGTGCATTTTATCCTTCAAAACGCGGTGATAATCTTCGCCCCAGGCATAACGGGCAATTTTGGGATTCGTCGGATTTTGGGTTCGCATGGAATGCGAACGGGGAAGGGATGGGTCGGCTGAATTCCAAGCACTATCAGGAAAATAGTTGTGCAGAAGTACGA
This sequence comes from Sphingomonadales bacterium, assembly GCA_016872225.1. GTDB lineage: Bacteria > Bacteroidota > Bacteroidia > UBA7662 > UBA7662 > SYHX01. Next base: position 11,245 of record VHAW01000030.1, read on the forward strand.
TGACTGATCGGCACCCCTTAAGGAGTCGTCTTGGATCAAGACGCTCATCGAAATAACGTTCCATGTAATGCATTTCGCCTTGACGGCCTTCTTTCAACCATGCCTCCAAGCGGTCACTTTCTTCGTCCAGCCTGCGGGCTGTTGCCACACCACAATGCATGAACCCAGTCTCCGAAGCCATACGGATCAGGCTTTGTTTACGGGAAGAGGCTTGGATGTTCATAGATTGTTTGAGCAAATTACGAAGAGGGAGACCTCCATCGTAAGTCCGCTAGCTTTGTGGTTAGTTTTGTAAGGTGAGTAACCCCAAAACCTGGTATGTTGAGGTGATTTTGCCGCTGGGTGTGGAAGGGGTTTATACCTATGCCTTGCCTCTTGCGTGGACCTCGGCTCAATCCCAGCCTTTGGAATGGGTAGGCCGTATGCTTTTGGTTCCGCTAGGCAAGCGTAAACAGTATAGCGGTTTGGTTTGGAACATTACCGACATACAACCCGCCTATGCGGTCAAAGAAGCCTTGGAAATTTTGGACTCATTGCCAGTTTGGGGCGCCAAGGGTCAGGCTTTATGGGCATGGATGATGGATTATTATTTCTGTGCACCGGGGTCGTTAATGCTTGCCGGATTGCCCTCCATGTTAAGAGTTTCTAGCGAATCCATCTTTGTCGGCTTACCCTTGCAGGATGGACAAGATTCTTCTGTGTGGGATGGTCTCAAGCCGCTGACCTTATCCTTGTGGCATCATTTGATGCAGGGCAAGGGGTATTCCCTGGATGCCCTTACGGCATGGATGAAGCCTCATCCGGTATTGCCTCATTTAAAAACCTTGTTAGCGGCTGATTTGGTAGCAATCAAGGAATCGTTGACCCGAGCTTTTCGTCCCAAGGTTGAATTGAGGTTTGCCTTGCATCCTGCATGGAAAGAACAAGGGTCAGAGTTGTTTGCCCGGCTAGAGAAAGCTCCCAAGCAGATCGAAATTCTGCTTGCCTTGATGGCGCTGAGTCCTCGCCACGAACCCGTACGGCTAAGCGATTTGAAAACCAAATTGAACTGGACCAGCAGTCCTTATGCGGTATTGAAAACCATGACTGATAAGGGTATCTTGGTCAAATCTTACCAAACGGTGAGTCGTGTTCGCTTACGCACTGGGCGTTGCCTTGAGCTCCAATGCACTTCTTCTCAAGAGCATGCTGTTAAGGCTTGTATCGAGTCTTTTGCCCAGAAAAAACCTGTGCTGTTGCATGGTGTTACGGGCAGTGGTAAAACCATGGTGTATCTGGCTTTGATTCGTCAAGCCTTGGCTCGAGGACAACAGGTTTTGTACCTCGTTCCTGAAATTGCCTTGACCCATCAGCTCGTGAATCGATTGGCAGATTATGTGGAAAGCGACGTCGGTGTCTATCATTCAAAGTATTCGGATAGCGAACGTGTTGAATTATGGAACAGTGTACGGGAGGGTTCCATTGCTATGGTGGTCGCCCCACGTTCTGGGATATTTCTGCCTTTGGTGCAATGGGGTCTTATCGTTGTGGACGAAGAGCATGACCCCTCGTATAAACAGCAGGACAAAGCGCCCTATTACCAAGCAAGGGATGTGGCCCTTTGGTTTGGCGATCGTTGGGGAATCCCCGTGGTGTTAGGCTCGGCCACTCCTTCTCCTGAATCGTGGTTGGCGTGCAGTCGCTCCAAAATGACGAAAGTTACCTTACCCTCACGCTTTGCCGATCGACCCCTCCCGGTTTGGCAATGGGTGGATACCCTCGCCGAAAGGTTAGCAGGTCGGATGCAGGGCGAATTTTCAACGACCCTGCTCGATGCAATCCACAAGGAATTGAAACAGGGCAATCAGGTGATTTTGTTCAAAAATCGAAGGGGATACGCACCGCAATTGGTGTGCGAAGATTGTTCATGGTCTGCGCGCTGCGATCAATGTGATCTTGCTCTTATTTACCACAAATGGGAACATAGACTTCGTTGCCACGGTTGTGGACAGATTTTTGGTAAACCTCCTGCCTGTATTTCATGCGGAAGCACTCGTTTGAAATTTAAAGGCTACGGCACCGAAAAAATCGAAGAAGAATTGGAATTTTTATTGGAAGGCTATTCCATCGGACGATTGGATCAGGACAGTGTTCGGAGCAAATCGGCTTACGGTAAAACGTTGGACGCTTTCGAAAAAGGCCAAATACAAGTCTTGGTAGGAACACAGATGGTGAGCAAAGGGTTGGATTTTCCACGAGTTAATTTGGTGGGAGTCCTTGACGCAGATCAAGGGTTGCAACGCGCTCATTTCCGCGCCCAAGAGCGAGCCTACCAACTGTTGGCTCAATTAGCAGGAAGGTCGGGAAGGCATCAAGGGACCGGGACTATACTTCTGCAAACGCGAATGCCTCATCACCCTTTCTTTGCCATGCTCCATGAGCAAGATTATGCATCTTTTATGGAACAGGAACTTATCTACAGGCAACAGTACCGTTATCCCCCGTATGTTCGTTTGATTCGCCTTACCCTTGGCCATCCATCGGCCCAGGTGCTTCAAAAATCTGCCGATACCTTGGCATCTTGGTGGAGACCATGGTTGGGGTCCCGTTTGTTTGGACCTGCCCCGCCTCTGACCGCCATGTTGCGCAACGAATACCTTATGGAGCTTTGGATTAAGGCCGAGAAAGACCCTCGCATTTTCCAAAAAATTCGCGAATCCCTTCCAAATTCTCTTTATCAACTCACCTTTATCCGGGAATTCAAAGGCCTACGGATTGTCTTTGATGTTGACCCTGAATAACCTATTCACCTCAATTTTTTGATCCTATGAAAACAAAAGCTAAAGCCCTCTTTCAATTTTTCGTGAATGGCTTGCTCTTATTGGCACCGGCCTTCATACCATTTTATGTCGCGTGGAAATTGTTTAATTGGTTGGACGGGTTGATTCAAACTGGAATCCCCGGCCTTGGTTTTTTAATTTTGATTATAGTCATAACCACCTTTGGGTATTTGGGCTCCATGTTCCTTTTTCGACCTCTTTGGGCCAAGGTCGAGGAAATGTTGGGCAAAACCCCGCTGGTTAACCTTATTTACAATTCCATCAAGGACTTGGCCTCCGCCTTTATGGGTGATAAAAAGAAATTCAACCAAGCGGTAATAGTGGATTTGGGCAACGGCTGTTGGAAACCGGGATTTGTGACCCAGAGCATTATCCCCATCAATGGCTTGGAGGGTATGGTGTCCGTTTATTTTCCTCATTCCTACAACTTCTCGGGAAATGTTTTTTTTGTTTCAGCCAGCCAAGTGAAGACCCTTCAAATTCCTCCAACGGATTATATGAAGTTCATTGTTTCAGGTGGA
>VHAW01000031.1 GCA_016872225.1 Sphingomonadales bacterium
ATCACCGTGAGGGTGACCTGCGATGTTTGCGTAACGGCTATCCTCACCGAAACATATATTCAAGCGTTCACCCGTTTCCAGATTGATTGCATAGCCCGGGAACCAGGACAAGCCATTTCGCGGATCGCCGTCTGGGTTTCCATTTTTGTCCACGGAAGGAGCCACACGAATACGGTTCCTGAGTTGCCGACCCTGTGCCTGCAACGAGTCTTCGCAGGTTTCGATCACACAGGCTCTGGTCCATTTGGATTTGTCAGGAGTAATAACCACATCCACCGAAGCCAATTTGTCAATTTTGAAATAGGAGTACCGCACCTCCGGATTCAAGGGGCCAACACCGTTGGTACCCGGCAAGAAATTCCATAATCCAGGCCACCAAGCCGCAGGACCCGCATAGAGCATCGGCGACCAGGTTCCTCCACGAATTTGGGCATTGCCTAATGTTTGACCTGTCCAATCATCCTCGGCTATGTTTTCAAAGAAACGTTGGGGGTCGCCTGGAGGGATAAGCCCTGCCGGATTCCCTGGGGTTGAATCCGAACGCGGTGTTCCGCTTCGAATCCAATCAAATATTTCTATACGCTCATCATCCGGAAGGAAAGACAACCATGAATTTTGAGGATTGGCATACAAGAAGGTGGAAAATAGAACCCCATTGCCATTGGTGGGCTCTTCACCGGGGTTTTTCGCTTGACGGATGGTTGCGCTTAAGCCAATACGCTTGAAAATAGCCGTGGTCTCGTAATATCCCAAAATCTGTTCGTTGCCTTCTTTCAGGATATTATCAGAGTAAATGGTATCAAAAACCGTTCCACCCGTATCCCCGACCACCGCATACCAACGCGATGTATCCGTAACTGCTGCTGCTGATCCTGGGGTACCGTTGTAAACGAACAGTCTTAAATCTTGATCCGGCACTGCGGTGGGATCAATAACTTTGATTGATATGGGGGCTGCATTTTTCTTGTAAAGCGGGGTAGGCACAAACCCGTTTTCCAAAATACGAATCACATCCAAACTATCAATTTCAATCAGGTTGCCTCCGTTACCGGTTCCTTCCATCCGACGAACCTGAGGCTGGTCACCGTAAGCACTGTTCAAGACCAGACCATCGAAAGTTGGTTCTGTTTTGTGTGGAATCCCCGTGTAGGTGCGCACATTGTTACGACCGGGCAAATATGGTTTTTGCTGACCAGTATCCGTCACGATATCGTAGCGCGCATACATATTGTAACCGTAGGCAACCACCGTGTAATAATATTTTTTAAAGTTTACCAATTGGTCTGACCCTTCCGCAAAAGCGTCTCTGGTAAACTTGAGGGTCATGTTGACGCCTTTATTGGCTCCACTCACCGCAAGGTATGGAACGGCTTGTTCCAAATCCGGGTCAAATTCCCAGTTAATAATACGATCAACGGTATTTTGAACATCGCCTTGGTACACCAATCGCGCCTTGGATTGATCCTCTAATTCACCTGTTGAGACATTGGAGGCCGAAAGCTGGTAGACCTTAAAGCCTTCAAAACGATAAACTGAGTCGTAGGCTGGTATGCCGGGAGGGCGATTTTCGTTAAGGGCTTTGATGACCGGGTCAAGTTCCCTGTAGCCTAACTTGTAGTTGTTGCTGGTTGGTAAGTAAGAGAAAGTTAAAATCAATTCTTGATCCAGCTCTGTGATATCGACATCGGGAGCATCCGGACCATCAATAGTTTTAAAACAATTATCAAAGAGGGCTTGGGACTTGGAGTCAGCCTTCAGTAATAAATTGAAAGACCCGCGGGCACCTCCTGAGGAAGCCCTTGCCCACACCACACCGATGGTTACATAATTCACCGCACCGGGTTGGAGTGTAAAAGGTCCTGCAGACTGAACAAAGCGTCGATCCGCCGGCACATTGGGGTTTGCTCCAGGACCTGGCGCAAATTCACTCCAATCAAACGGAGTGGCTATGGGGTTTTGGCAAGAACCACCAACGCCCCAACCGTATTGACGGTCGGAAGCACCCGGGAACATAATCCCACTGTTGATCGTAGGTACCGATCCGCCAGATCCGGGATAACCATTACCACCGTAAACCATCCTTGTATTATCTCTCCAACGACCAATCATGTAGTTGTAGGCATTCTCTGCATTTGTAGGATTACCGTTGGGCTGACCATCGTTGTTGAAGTACAAAAACTTTGCCATGATGATGCGTTCAGTCCTTGGCTCCGGATCGCAACCGCCCGCTACAAATTCATCAACGATACAATCGCGGTCATTGTCAACCCCGTCGTTTGGATCTGCAAAAGGACCCTCAAAAAAGTCTATCCCGATGGAAGGCGGATTGAGTCCGTAACCTTGGATGCCCTCATCATCATCATCTCCATTGTAACAAATCCCCAAACCTCTAGGTACATCGCAACCTACAAAGTCATCGGTGTAGTTCCCCACATCCGGGTCTACCCATTGAGCCATGAAACAAGAATCCAAACGAATCGTGGAGCGATTAATGATTTTGTTGAAGTAGAAAGTCATATTATTCAACTCGTCATTGGATTGGTACCCAAACGCCTGGGTCTGAATTTCCATTCCAATCGGGGTAGAGCCCGAACCGGGTGTATTTCCCTTATCGTTAGTGACAAACCAGATACTTTGATCGCCGTATATAAAGGGATAATCCCCACCGTCCGGTGAATAAGAACCATTACCATCCACATCCACATACGGCGCCATGTTCGGATCCTGACCTACGGTCAAATCTCCAGAAACCGGCCACTCCCGAATCACTTGGGGGATCACATAATTAGGATCAGCAGTTGAAATTGCAGCAATGTGATCTTGAATTTGACGGCGATTGAGTTTCCAGTGTTTATCCCAAATTTTACATTGATCGTTGGTAATGGTCGCGTCAACCAAGGATAATGGACCAGCCCACCAGCCAGCACCCAACACGGAGGCCTGCCTGTAGGTCTGAGCGGCAATTTTAAGCAATCCATTGGCGTCGATTCCCCCGACCCAAACCGACCCCGCAAACAAGGAATGCTTCTTAGGCGCAGTTGGGTCCTCCAATTTGGGGATTTCATAGCGTGCATTGCCGCTACCCCCCTGGTCCCACCAATAATCGTTACCACGAAGGATCATCGCCCTAACATTATTAATATCCAAGTTGACCCTGGAAGCAGGTGGATTACAGGTCGCTGCGACCCTTGCAATAAATTTCCTAGCCTCTCCATCTGAGCGAGCTGGAACATTCAAAGCCTCCCTGGCATGGGCACTCAGGACAATGGCGCCTAACCAAACAATTAAAAGTAAACGCTTCATAAAGGAATAATTTCGAGGAATAGAAAGTATAAGTAAATAAATAGATTAGAAATTCAAGCGCACGCCAAGTCTTGTGCGACGGGGTAAAGAGAAATTACCTGGATCCGCCATGGAAGCGCGATACAGATCAAAAAAGGACTGCCTGTTGATCACTGAGGCCAATTGCTGAGCGCCCAGATTAGAAGTCAGATATCCATCATCTTCAGGGTCACCCGTGAATTGGTAAACCCCAATGACGTTACGGTTATCGAAGAGGTTAATTACCTGAAGGAAGACATTGATTGAAGCTTCCCGAGGTTTCCCGTCCGCTTTGCGACCCATTGCAAAATTGAAGTCCTTATCAACCCTGAAATTCATACGGAATTGCCATGGTAAACGCGAACCGTTGATTCCTCCCTTAAGGGTAGTTCTGCCTGTCAATCCACCTGCAACATCTCCGTCAGGAGTTACAATCGTCTGACGTGAATACGGTGTACCGGAAATCGCATTGGCAACAAAATTGAATCCTATACCTTCCATAATCGGGAAGCCGGCAACACGTGGGCCATCATAGGCTTTCCCTGTACCAAAACGGAAATCAAGGTTAGCCACCAAGCGATGCCGTGCATCAAAGCTCAATGGAATCGGGGTCCTAAGATTATCGATACCTGCTTGAATTATATTTGCCGCTTGGTCAGGAGCAGAGCCCGTTCCGTCCGCAAATTGCAAGGTATAACTGGCATTCAAACGTACATTTCCTGTACGACGTAGATCGTAGGTCAAGGTCAATCCCTTCACCGTACCAAAATCAATATTTCCATAGGTTTGGTAATCTGCTGGAAAAGCAAAAGGCACATTGATAATTTGAATCATGTTCCTTAGCTCGCGATAAAAGGCCGCAATGGTAAGCGCAGAGGTTTTGTTAAGCTTTTGTTTGAAGCCTAATTGATAATCGATAGTGCGCTCAGGCTTCAGGTTAGGGTTATTGATGGTGCCACCAACCTGCCTCAAGAAATAATATTGCCTGGGGTCAAAACGACTGAAACTACTCGGCCTCTGGGTTAATACATCGTAATGAGCAAAGAATTGGGCCTCATCGGAGATAGGGAAGGAAAAGGCGACCCTTGGCATCCAATTAATTTGCGGTGTATAATCAGTGAATGCATCAGCGCGCACGGCAATCTGGTCAGGATCCTTAAGCCAGGGAATGACCGTACCCGTTGCAGAGCCCGCAGCGATACCGGACGCATTACGAATTTCTGCGCCTTGAGCGTTGTACCAGCGGTTTCCATCACGATAACCCAAAATGGCCTTGCTCGTGGCATTGTTATCGTTTATGTAAACCACTGCGGAACCAGGAACCACCGAAGGATGATTTAATCCACTGGTATTGGGGTCCGCTTTAAGATCATCGATAGTCTTGGCAGTGTACAAAAGGAATGGATCTTTAAGAACAGGCTGATTAGCATCAAAACGGTCAACCCTTAGACCTACCCGAAAAACCAAATCATCAAAATCGAATTTGTCTTCAATGTATCCTGCGGCATAAACAGGAGCGAATGCCGCAATGGGTCGGTTCACTGAATCCGTGAAGAAATCCAAACTGCCGGGCTGATTCGCTAATTTATTACCAAGATAATCGTAACCAAAATACCCTACAAAAGAACTCCCTGTGTTGAGCAATTCATCCACGGAGAAATAACTCAACTTGAGTTGGTCTGGGTCAAGATCATCAATTTGAATGAAGTCAGTAGCTCCTTTACCCAACGCTTTGCGAAGGTTATTGTCAAACGTGGATTGATTAGAGGCAATCAAGCGATTCCATAATATCGTATCGCTTAAAGGGAAACCGAAGGAGTCCACATCCACAATGGGATTCCAAGGCTTATCAAAATCCAAAATGTGTTGGTTGGTGAGCGCTCTTGCTTGTCCCCACAAACCAATGGTTGTCGCGAAAGGACTCATACTGTAGGAGCGATCGATACGCTGATCGTATTCAAAACCGAATTTAAGCGAATGTCCTCCGATATCTGCCGAAGAAAATAGGGTCATGCGGTAGGCATCGTTGTCGTTGAAACTGTACCCGCCAAACTGTCTGCCAGATTCGTTAAAAATACCGTAGGCGGAACCGGGACGCAGGCCGTTGGTCAAACCGCCGTTAAGACGAACATCGGTCAAACCATTAATCCCCACATTGGAAGCAGAATAAAGGCCAACGGCATTGGCGCCACCACCAATCGTATTAAAAAAGTCAATACCCCAAGCCGCGAGAAGAGGATCAATTTCATTGGCCCTAGACTTATCGTACAACAAATTAGTTTCACGATAGCCCTGCAAAGAAGTCAACTCAAACTCTACAGTGTCCCCGGCAATAATAAAAGGAACCGACTCCGTTCCAAAGGACGGAACCAAATCATACTTGAAATTGCCTACAAAGCCGTATCGAAATGGATTACGGCCCAAATTATCACCTCCGTCCGAGGCCCCGGTTGCTTTGGTATAATCGAATTGAATCTGGTAATATGAATTACGAATTAAGCCCTCTTGCTTCTGGTCAGCAGCGGTGAAGTTCTGACGAAAGCGTGCATAGCCACGCATAGTTTGATTCTGTGAATTCCCCATATTGTCAGGGTTCATCATGGAATACGCTCTGGTATAGGACCTGCCCCAAGTGCGGTCGTAATTGCCGCCTACGGTAAAGGAAATCGTAGAGATGGGTTGAAAATCAACTTTACCGGCCAAAGAAATACGGTTGCGGTTGGCATTGGGACGAACTCGTACCAATTCATATTGGTCAGCGGTCACGAACTCTGAATTCCGTTGAATACCGGAACCGAAAATTGAGGGGCGATAAGGATTCTTTTGTAATACGTCCAAGAAGGTATCCGTCATGGTGTAAACCCCGATAGCCGATGGAGAGGCATCCAACTGGGTTTCCATTTCCCCGGACAGGAAAAAGCCCATGATTGACTTTTTGGTATTACCCTCTAATTGTTTGGTAATCAGTGGTCCGGAAAGATTCAACGCGTAGAGGTTGTAGCCGTAAGGCTCCAAACCTGCTTTGCCCAAGAAGGATAAAGAACTCAAAACCTCCGCGCCACCGTAATAGGTACTCGATGGCCCCCTGGTGGTGATGTTGATGATGCCTCCTGTTGCATCACCGTATTGGGCGGGGATACCGCCGGTGATGACCGTGGTTTGTTCGATGGCCGCATTCGGTAGGTTGGTGGAACCACGAACGCGGATCCCGTCAATAAAATATTCGGTACTGGAGGACCTGGAACCACGAATATTGAGCGCACCGCCCTCGTCTGCCTGAAATACACCTGCCGTGGTGGCCGCTATCGAGTTGACATCCCTGGTGGGTAATGCAGCGATTTCCTCCCTGGTTACGGTACCCCCCGTGGAGGTTTCGTCTTTGGAAATAAGAGGAACTTCATAGTCCACCACATTGACCTCACTCAAATTAACCCCCGAAGCCATCTTGATGTCCAAGAATTGGCTTTTGTCGGCGGTAATCACCACACCTTTAACAACCTCGGTATTGTATCCGACGTAGCTGACTTTGATATCGTATTTACCGGGAGTGAGGGCACTGAATTTGTACTTGCCATCGATATCGGTGGTTGTTCCACCCTTTTGAACGCCATCGCGTTCGATCACCACATTCGCAAACGGAATACCCTCCTTGGGCTTCAGAGCATCAACCACTTTGCCTTGAACCGATCCGGTTCCGGCCTGTCCCCAAGAGGAGACGGCATAAAGAGTGCAAATCAAGACGATGAGGTACCTTTTTAGCTGCATAATTGGTGATTAAAAGACTTGAGAATAAAGGCTGAACAAAAACTTAAATCAATTGAAACCAAGCAAGTTACTATTTGGCAAGGCATAGCTCACCCGACCTGAATCGGATTCAAGTGACGAACTTAGGTATAATTCAAGATTTTTTTACACAATTGGCTCGTTAATTTTAATAAAAAGGCAATATTCAGACCTCATTCCCATTCCGGTTGACCCTTCTCCTTACTCCATGAACACCCCCCTTACCAACCTGCTGCAAATCCCAATTCCTATCATTCAAGCCGGCATGATTTGGTGCTCCGGCTGGGAATTAGCTGCTGCGGTGTCCAAAGCAGGGGGGTTAGGTACGCTTGGCTCAGGTTCCATGTACCCTGAGCAGCTCGAATTGCATTTGAAAAGGCTCCGCTCGGCCTTAATGGACGAAGAATCGGATCTATCAATCCCCTTTGCGGTGAATTTACCCCTCCTTTATCCCCAAGTGAAAGACCACCTAAACCTCATCGAAACCTACCGAGTGCCTGTAGTTATTTGTTCGGCCGGTAGTGCCTCCAAATACACCACTCGGCTTCATGATGCAGGCTGCAAAGTCCTTCACGTGGTCTCCAGCACCCGCTTCGCAGTCAAGGCGCAGGAGGCGGGCGTCGATGCGGTAATTGCCGAGGGATTCGAAGCCGGTGGACATAACGGGAGAGAAGAAACAACCACCATGTGCCTTATTCCGGCCGTTCGTCAAGCCATTGACCTCCCCCTGGTCGCGGCAGGGGGCATCGGCAGCGGTCAAGCCATCGCTGCTGCCCTGGCGTTGGGGGCAAACGGCGTTCAAATCGGCTCACGCTATGCTGCGACTACCGAATCCAGTGCCCATCAATCCTTCAAAGAACGAATCACGGCAGCCATCGAGGGCGATACCCGCCTTACGCTCAAAGACCTTACCCCGGTTAGGCTCCTGGACAATGCCTTTGCGAGGCAAATCCATCAGGCTGAACGAGAAGGCGCTAGTCCGCAAGACCTAGCCGATCTCCTAGGCCGAGGACGTGCCAAAAAAGGCATGTTTGAAGGAGATATGGAGGAAGGCGAGTTGGAAATCGGACAGGTATCTTCGATGATCAAGCAAGTTCTCCCTGCCGGGCCGCTCACCAAGGCCTTATGGGAAGATTGTCTGAAAACCTTGCGGAATTTGTCAGCCTTTACGGACTTAACCTAGGGTATCGCTCACCAAGGCAGGATCATCCGAGATGATTTCCAAAACGGTTCGAAAAGCCTGGGCTTTGTGACCGTATCGCTGGGTATGCTTATCTCTCAAAGCAGGCGCTACTTTTTCGAGGTATTCGGTCAGCTTATCCCCGCTGGTACAAAAATACTGAACCGCATAAGTGACGGAGTTCTGTTCCGGTTCAGGCTGTAAAAGTTTGCATAAACGATGCGATACAAAATACCCGCTATTCATCACTTCGGGAATATGATGCGTGCGCATCCATTCCATCCAATCAGCCGCTACCTCAGCATCCACCATCACCGTGACATTGTACAAAATCATCAGAAATTAAATAAATTATAAAAAGAGATATTGAAATAAAAACTCAAGGAATAAATTCAAAAACAAAGGATTGATTTGGAGAAATAGAGGAAACTGGGCATTAAAGTTCAGGATTTTGGTCGCCTCGAAGCCTTCGTATTTTCCGACGAGCTTCAGGCAAAAAAGCTGAGTCCGGAAATTTCAACATCAATTGACTGTAAAGGTCCATGGCACGTTCCTTGTTGGAAAAACGCTGTTCCCACAACATTCCCCTACGAAACAACGCATCATCTGCAAGCACTTCGTCGCCGTATTTCGCCAACAAGGAACCGTATGCAGAATCGGCCTCGGCATAGCGCCCCATTTGTTCAAGAATCGCCGCCTTGCGAATCCACAAATCATCCCCCAATGGATGTTGGAGCAACGTATCCAATAAACTGTCCACCAAGATGATGGCACGATCCAGTTGCCGTCGGTACCTGGCCTGTTCCAGCATAGCCAAGCCCTGCATGGGCCATGCGCTCGTATCGAGATCGTAATTATCATGAATGGTCAACGCCAATTCCATCGCATCATTGGCCATGCGCGTTGTGGTACTGGCTTTAAGCACATCCAATTGAGCCTGTGCCCAAGAAAATTCATGTTGAAAAAAAGATAATCGTGCATTTCTGAATTTAGCCTGATGTCCCAAAGGTTGATTCGAAAAATCCCGCTCAACCTGTCCATAAACCAAAGCCGCCTCCCAAAATATTTCGCTGAGAACATACAAATCCCCTAACAAGAGTTTGATTTCTGCCAGGGCCTGGGACTCTCCACCTTGCGCAATGATTTGTTCCAACATATCCATGGCTTCCTCTATTCGTCCCAAATCAAAGGCCAACAATTCGGCATACCCCGCAGAGGCCTGCAAACGCAAGCGTGAAATCAGTCCGGCAGTTAGAAGGTCTTTGTATTGAACGGCCAGGCTCTCCAAAGAATCCCTGGAGCCCCCATAACCCGCCTGAATCAACCGGTATTTAACCCTCAAAATCTCCATACGGGCTTCGTTCTGCAAATTGGGCAACTTAGACTGCTGCACCACAAAATCCAGCATAGGAAGCGTTGCCTTCCAGTCCTCGTTTTCAATCGCAATCCTAGCGAGACTTAAGACACGCTGGCCTTGCTGGTTTATACGCATATCCAAAGCCTTGGCTTGCTGAAAGGCTCCCGTAAAATCTTTTTGCTGAACAAGGTACCAAATCAGCAATTCGTTCAGCACTGTCTCATCCGGTTTAAGCCTTAAGCGTTTGAGCAATGCCACCCGGATTTCGTCCATTTCGTCCGCATCCAATTTCTGTTGTAAGGCATATTGCACAGCCTCCAATTGCTGCGGCTGATCCTCCAGATGTTCCAAATAATGTTCGATCATACGGACTCTCTGCCCGGATTGATGAGCCAAGTCCGCCAGTTCCAAAGCGTAACCTGCAGGGTTTGCTTGAAGAGACCTTCCTTTGAGGTAAACTTGAGCCGCCCATTCCCCTTCAGCTCTGACCCGGAAAGCCCCAGCCAAGACGGCAATTTCGTTGGGATCGCCTTTGCAATCCCTGAGAAGTTCGCCGTAAACCTTCAAGGCCTCCTCCACTTTGCCTCTAAGGCGCATAGCATAGCCCCGGTCTACTTCGTAATGCACCTGTCCTTTGAATTTGCGACCCAGACGCTGGGCCAGCTTTTCGGCCTCCTCATACTGTTTGAGCTGCAAACGGGACACGTACACATAGGCATAGGCGGTGTTAGACCAACCTGGATTGTTCAAGAAGGGTTCCAAAAGCCTTAGGCAAGATTCGTATTCCTGTTTCTGAAAGTGTTGAATGCCAATCTGTATTTCGGCCGGTTGAAGGGGTTGCGCCCGTAGCGGCCAACCGCCCAGCCAAACCAGAAACATGCTGATACGGAGCAAGAATTTCATCATTGCAATGATAATCCAAGGGGAGGCATAGGGGATGCCGTAAATTCGCGATCTATGTCCAAAGTCAAACGCATTTTTCGTTGCCGAAATTGTGGGATGCAAACCCCCAAATGGACTGGGCAATGCCCTTCCTGCCAGAAATGGAACACCTTGGAGGAATCCTTGGACACCTCAACCAAAGACGATAAACCGGATCGGCGCAAAGCTTCGGGGGATTTGATCCACGGTCAGGGGGTAGTCCTTCCTATCGACAAGATTGAATTGGTGGAGCAATGGCGCATTCCGGTCCCGGATGGAGAATTACATCGGGTCCTGGGCGGTGGATTGGTGCCCGGTGGTTTGACATTATTGGGAGGTGAGCCCGGCATCGGAAAATCAACCTTGCTTCTCCAACTGGCTCTGCGCCTCACCAACCTCACCACGCTTTACATATCAGGCGAAGAAAGTCAACAACAAATACGGTTAAGGGCCGAAAGACTTGGGGCACTGCACTCCAGCTGTCTGTTGCTATGCGAAACTGAAACCACTGCCATCTTTCAAGCCATAACTCAATTACAACCGCAACTTATCCTGGTGGATTCGATACAAACTTTGTTTCAACGCGAAATGGATTCTGCCCCGGGAACGGTAGCCCAAATTCGGCAAGTGGCCGGAGAATTTATGCAATATGCTAAGCAGTACCAAGTTCCTGTGATTTTAGTCGGTCATGTGACCAAGGACGGGAGTTTGGCCGGGCCTAAGGTACTTGAACATTTGGTTGATACCGTGTTACAGTTCGAAGGGGACCGTCACCAAGCCTATCGGTTGTTACGAAGTCTCAAAAACCGTTACGGCGCAACTCATGAATTGGGCATTTACCAAATGGAACGCGATGGTCTCCGCGAGGTGCTGAATCCTTCCGACCTGCTGATGAGTCGGCATTGGCAAAATCGTTCAGGCATCGCGATTGGAAGCACCCGTGAAGGAAATCGTTCCCTCATGGTAGAGGTACAGGCTTTGGTTTCTCCTGCCAATTACGGGGGCGCTCAGCGTAACACTACAGGCTTCGAACAACGCCGATTGCAAATGCTTCTCGCGGTCCTGCAGAAAAGATGCCGTTTGCCTCTTGCCCAACAAGACGTGTTTCTCAATTTGGCGGGTGGGCTTGAAACCTCCGACACCGCCTTGGATTTTGCCGTTTGTGCAGCTTTGGTATCCTCCTACCTGGACCTTCCGCTCTCCAACAGGGTTTGTTTTATGGCCGAAATTGGTTTGGGAGGAGAATTACGGCCGGTGGCGGGATTGGACGCGCGATTGGCCGAAGCCCGCAAACTGGGATTCGATAAAGTCGTGGTTTCGTCGCACCAAGGTCTGGAATCCGGAATGGAGTCTAGCATCCACACCACCTCCGGTCGCAAAAGTAAAGGACTTCGGGTCATTCCCTTGGACTATATCTCGGATTGGACCGCAACGCTTCGAAGTACGCAATCCCCACCACCCGATACAAGCTCCAAGCCATGATCGGAACTGCACCGCGCACCCACTCTGAATTAGCTGTTTTGGTGGGGGTAATTACCCCCGCTCAGCCCGAACATTTAACCATAGAATATTTGGCGGAATTGGACTTTTTGACCGATACCGCGGGAGCCAAAGTCGTCAAACATTTTACCCAACGTCTTCCGCATCCTGATCCCCGCACCTACGTAGGTAGCGGCAAACTACAGGAAATCAATGATCACCTTGTGGAAAATTCCATTGATCTAGTCATTTTCGACGATGAACTCTCAGCGGCCCAAATTCGTAACATCGAAAAGGTTTTTAATCCAGACCCCTTGGAAGCCACCGTCAAAGTACTGGATCGCAGCACCTTAATTCTGGATATTTTTGCATCGCGGGCCCGCACCGCCCAAAGCCGCCTGCAAGTAGAGCTTGCACAACACGAATACCTTTTGCCCAGACTTACGCGGATGTGGACCCACCTTTCCAAACAGAAAGGAGGTATCGGCATGAAAGGTCCCGGTGAAAAAGAAATTGAAACCGATCGCCGCATCATCCGATACCGAATTTCCTTGCTTCAAGGCAAACTCAAAGAAATAGACCGCCAGAACCAAACCCAACGCAAAAACCGTCAAGACCAATTCCGAGTGGCCCTGGTAGGCTATACCAACGTGGGCAAGTCCAGTTTAATGAATTGGTTGACCCGCAGCGAAGTCTTTGCGGAAAACAAGTTGTTTGCCACGCTTGACACCACGGTTCGCAAATGGGTAATAAACGACAGGCCGCTGCTCCTTTCCGATACGGTTGGATTCATTCGCAAATTACCCCATCACCTGGTGGAATCCTTCAAAAGCACTTTGGACGAAGCCCGAGAGGCCCATCTGCTGCTTCATGTGATTGACGCCTCTCATCTCGGTTTGGATGCCCAAATTGCGGTAGTAGAACAAACTTTAGTTGAATTGGGCATCCTGAATACCCCGGTGATTCGGGTTTATAACAAAATGGATGCTGTTGACCTTGAGTCCGCAGACCTTCGCTCTTGGCAAAAATCCCGTACCGCTCAGTTCCCGCAATCGGTTTTTGTCTCCGCACAAAAGCATGAAGGTCAGGGCCAACTCAAATCCATGGTTGAGCCATATATCATGGCCAAACCATCTTATGTTACCAGTTGATGGAGCCTTTTCCTCTTGATGCTTCTTGGTCCCAATTGCTGGCCCATGCCCCTCAAGGAGAATCCTTGGTGCTGGGCCTTATGTCAGGAACTTCCTTGGACGGTTTGGACTGCTGTCTTGTCCGAATTATCCACAGCAAGCAATTGCCTTGGCATTTTGAGATTTTGGATGCGGTCACCTATCCCTACTCGCCAGATTTTCAAGAACGATTACGCCAATCCCCTTGCTTGCTTCCGGCGGAGTTTATGGTTTTGGATGCGGAGCTGGGAATCCTTTGGGGAAATTGGGTAATGGATTTTCTGAACAAGTATCGCCAAAAAAATCCCAATCTGGCCGAGCGACCTTTGCTCCTTGCCAGCCATGGGCATACCGTTTGCCATAGCCCAAACTCCGGCTATTCTCTCCAAATCGGATCAGCAGCCCATTTGCACATCATCACCGGATTACCGATTGTCCATGATTTCCGCAACGGTGATATCGCGTTGGGAGGACAAGGTGCGCCCCTTGTTCCCATGGGGGATGCTCTGCTTTTTGGTGACTACCAAGCTTGTCTTAACCTTGGCGGCATTGCCAACATCTCGTGGGGACCGAAACCTACGTTGGATGCGCCGCCTATCAGGCAAGCCTGCGATTTGACTTTTTGCAATACCGCCTTGAATTTTTTTGCATCCCTTGCTGGTATGGATATGGATGCTGACGGCCAATTGGCCACTCAAGGACAGCGCCAACAAGGGTTGCTTGAACATTGGTCTTCCGCCGTTTGGTATCAAAACCAAAGTGTACGAAGCTTGGATACGGCGGCATTTCAAGAGCAATTTTGGGCATCGGACCTGAACGGCCGGTTCAATCCCCAAGACTTGTGTTTCAATTGGTGCCTTCATGTTGCTGAAGTCCTTGAACGAACCACCCGAACGATTTCCAAGGACCAACCGGGTAAAATCTTGGTCAGTGGAGGTGGTGCGGCGCACCCCGTGCTTATGAGCTCTATGCAACAAAAGTCGAATTTGCTTCTGATCAAAGCCGAACCGATGGTCCAAGACTTCAAAGAAGCCCTC
>VHAW01000032.1 GCA_016872225.1 Sphingomonadales bacterium
CAAAATGAGGCCCATTAAGAATAATCCCGTAAGGGTATTGCGGTCAAGCGGAGAATTTTTGGACACGATTTGATCGATTGAGGAGAGAGGCGTTGAGGAAAGAAACGAACAAGGGATGTGGTCTGGCCACGGTACTTGAGTATTCAGGATGAAATTGGGTGGCTACGAACCAAGGGTGTTCGGGAATTTCGATGATTTCGACCAAATCATGGTCCGGATTGATCCCCGACATGCGAAGGCCTGCGTTTTGCAATCGAGCACGGAATTTATTGTTCATTTCGTAGCGATGCCGATGCCGTTCATGGACTGTTTTGGATTGGCCGTAAATTTTGGAGGCGAGAGAACCGGTTTCTATACGGCAACCGTAGGTACCCAGCCGCATGGTGCCGCCTTTATTGAGAAGGCCAACTTGGCTTTCCATCAGATCGATGACGGGGTACTTGGTTTGTGGATTCATTTCGGTAGAGTCGGCATGGTGCATGTTAGCAACATGTCGGGCGAATTCCACGGTAGCGCATTGCATCCCCAAGCATATGCCAAAGAATGGTAACCCTTGTGTACGAGCGTATTGGATTGCTGCAATTTTACCCTCCCAACCCCGTTCCCCGAAACCCGGCGCGACTAAAATTCCATCCAAGTTGGCGAAGGAATCGCTAATAGACTTAGCTTCTAATTTTTCGGAATGTATCCATCGGACGTTGACTTTGGCTTCAAGTGCAGCACCGGCATGAATTAAAGCCTCTGAAATTGAGAGGTAAGAGTCTTTGAGTTCGACATATTTCCCTACAAGTCCAATGTCAATTTGGTGTTTAGGAGATTGCAGACTTTGCACAAAGGTATTCCAGCTGTTTAGTTCGGGAGCCTTGTTATTTTTGATTTTGAGTTTACGAAGGACCAAATGGTCCAATTTTTCCTTGGCTATTTTGAGCGGAACCTCGTATATGCTGGAGACATCCAGGGCTTCAATCACTGCATCTGGCGTAACGTTACAGAACAAGGCTACTTTGCGACGAATTTCTTGGGTGATAGGATGTTCGGTTCGGCATATCAGCACATCAGGCTGGACTCCGATTTCCAGTAACATCTTGACAGAGTGTTGGGTAGGTTTGGTTTTGAGTTCTCCAGCTGCCTTGAGGTAGGGGAGCAAGGTCAGGTGTAATACTATGCAGCGACTTTCACCTAACTCGAGGCGAAGTTGTCGGATCGCTTCGATATAGGGGAGGGATTCGATATCGCCAACCGTGCCGCCAATTTCGGTGATAATAACATCATAAGATTTGCTTTGGTCCAGAAGGAGGATTCGGTTTTTGATTTCATCGGTGATGTGGGGAACAACTTGCACGGTCTTGCCGAGGTAATCCCCACGGCGTTCTTTATTGATGACGCTTTGGTAGATACGGCCAGTGGTTACATTGTTGGCCTGACTAGTCTTGATGTCCAAAAAGCGTTCATAATGTCCCAAATCAAGATCGGTCTCAGCGCCGTCTTCTGTTACATAACATTCACCGTGCTCGTAGGGGTTCAACGTGCCAGGGTCTATGTTGATGTAGGGGTCGAGCTTTTGAATAGTGACTTTGAGACCTCTGGCCTGAAGCAATTTGGCAAGCGAGGCCGCCAAGATGCCTTTGCCTAATGAAGAGGTTACTCCACCCGTAACGAATACATATTTGGCCACAACAGGGATGTTTCTACGGGATTCAAAGATAAGCCTTTAGGGGAGTTATCGTGCTTTTGAAGTCTAAGACATAAATCAAATACTAAACCTATGGGGGTCATGATTTACGCACGTAGAGCCGGTTTTGTTCTTTGCGTAAAACGATAACCCGAGTTCCCGCTTCAATCCAACCATCCTCGGATTGGGCTTCCAAGGTTTTTTCACGGATATGGATCTTACCAACCGGATTAAGTCGGGTTTTGGTGATTCCCTGAAGGCCAACCCATTGCTCGGCATCGGTGGGCTCGAGCGGGGGATTGTTTAGCACTAAGCGTCGTAGGGGACCTTGGGAGAACATGCGTTCTCCCCAAAGTAAAAAGGTTATTCCAAGACCCAGAATAGGGATTAGGACGGCGAGTACCGCGCTGATCAAATGACTTCCTCCTGAACCGGTTTCGTTACTCGGCAAGGCCCACCCGTCATTGTCCAACATGGAACCGACCAAAGCTAGGAAGATTACAGCAAGTCCTAGGGCTCCTACCCAACCCAGACCGGGAATAATCCAGATTTCAAGTCCTATCAGGATCAGACCTGCGATGAAAAGCAGAATTTCCCAGTTTGTCGCGAGCCCTTCAAGGTACAGCGGGGCGAAATACAAAGCCGCTGCAACCAAGGCGGCTACAAGTGGAAAACCAATTCCAGGACTTTGTAACTCAAAGTAGATTCCCCCCAACATCAACAGAATTAAAATTCCGCTGACCGCGGGGTTCAAAAGGAATTGTAGGAAATAGTCCAAGGCGCTGAGCTTCTGTTGAATAATCTCGGGTTTGCGCACCCCCAGCATTTGCAGAACCTCTTCTTCGGTAGCCGCTGTGCCGTCGCTGATGCCCCATCGGATCGCCTCGGAGCTAGTCAAGGTCAGGACTTTTCCGGAATCCAGAACGCCAGGATATCCAAGGCCAGGGTCTACCATGCATTCAGCGAGGCGGGGGTTGCGGTTTCGGGCCTCGGCCGTCGCACGCATCGTGGCCCGCATATAGGACTGGTATTTATCGGGGACGGGCGTTCCTTCTTGGTTGACGACCGTTGCAGCACCAATACTGGCACTGGGGACCATGTAAATTCGGTTGGCCGCTAAGGCAATGAGAGCGCCCGCGGAGGCGGCATTGTTATCCACCCAGACCACTATGGGTATTTTGCTTCGAAGAAGGCGTGTCCGTACACTGTCCGCAAGGTCAACCTGTCCGCCGTAGGTGTTCAGACGAATCAGGATAAGGTCAGCCTTCTGCTCTTCAGCCTCTGCAAAGGCCAACTGAACTTTGCGCCAAAAGGGCGGTGCCACTTGGTCTTGGAGTTCAACCCGGTAAATTCTGCATAACACATTGGAATCTTGCCATAAAGGACCTTGTGGGGTAAATAATGGCTCCGCAATAACCCCTGAAAGGGGGCATAACGCTTGAAGACCTAAAAGAAACCAAAGCAACCAGCTAAGACTTTTGATGTGGAGCGGGGCAAAATATGAAAAGGAACAACGTTGAAGCATAGTGAAGACGGTATAGAGTCGGGCCAAAGGGCCGCTGAAATCCCAATGCAATTTAGAGATTTTGGGGCAATTTGGCGTTCTTCCACACCCAAGCACTCTAAATTTGAGACATGTGGTACGAAAATATCCTCCAAACCATTGGGAATACCCCGTTGGTTCGTCTTAATAAATTATGTTCTCACCTGCCGGCCACAGTTTTGGCCAAAGTGGAAACCTTTAACCCAGGGCATTCAACCAAAGATCGTATGGCACTCAAGATGATTGAGGATGCCGAGGCCGCCGGACTGCTGAAGCCCGGATATACGATTATCGAGGGAACCTCTGGGAATACCGGCATGGGTTTGGCGATGGCTGCTGTGGTCAAAGGCTACCGTTGCATTTTTACCACCACCGATAAACAATCCCGCGAGAAAGTGGATGCACTGCGGGCATTGGGGGCGGAAGTGATTGTTTGTCCCACGAATGTGGATCCCGAGGACCCCCGCTCATACTACAGTGTTTCGTCTCGATTAGCCCAAGAAACCCCCAACGCTTGGAAGGCCAACCAGTACGATAACTTGTCCAACCGGCAGGCTCATTTTGAACAAACCGGACCGGAGATATGGGAACAAACCGAGGGGCGTGTTACGCATCTGGTGGTGGGTGTGGGTACCGGTGGAACAATATCTGGAACGGCAAGCTTTTTGAAGTCCAAGAATCCCGCGATCAAGGTGTGGGGGATTGATACCTACGGTTCGGTCTTTAAGAAATACAAAGAGACCGGAATTTTTGACAAGCAAGAAATTTATCCCTACGTCACGGAGGGAATTGGGGAGGACTTTTTGCCGGCCAACGTGGACTTTGATTTAATTGATCTCTTCGAAAAAGTTACCGACCGGGATGCGGCCTTGATGACCCGTCGAATCGCCCGCGAAGAAGGAATTTTTGCGGGAAATTCTGCAGGTTCGGCGATGGCTGGCTTATTGCAATTGGGGAATCAATTGAAGCCAACGGACGTGGTGGTGGTGATTTTTCACGATCACGGGACCCGGTATCTGAACAAAATGTTCAACGATGAATGGATGCGGGAGCGGGGTTATCTGAGCGATACGGCCGAGGATGCTGCAGGCTTGGTTTTGAGGAGGGGACAGTTGCCTTTGGTCAAAGTGGGGTATTGGGAAACGGTGGGGGAGGCCGTTGCCAAAATGCGCAAACACCAAATTTCGCAGGTGCCAGTACAGGACGCCGAGGGAACTTGGGTGGGATCCCTTTCGGAGCGAAAATTGTTACAAAAACTCCTATCCCACCCTCAGCTTTCTGCAGAACAAGTTGAAAATCACATGGAAGCACCTTTTGCAGAAGCAGAATCCTCCACCAAAGTTCAACGCCTTTTACCACTTATTCGCTCGGATTCCGAGGCCATTATGGTCCGTATGCCCGATCATTCCTGGCATATTTTGACTCAGCACGATTTGTTATCCGCTTTTCTTTAAATGAATTCTTCCATGACGAAAACTCTTCTACGAATAGGGACCCTGGCCGGTTTGCTTGGACTCTTGGGTGGGGGTACCCAACTTAAGGCTCAGCCATTGCGCGCCGCTGAAACCAAAAAAATCCGCCTGGATCAGGTGCAGCTTTTTCGTTCCGGGGCTGTTTTGCGCTATGCCGTTAGCGACAAATTGGTAAACGGTTCGCAACGATGGGTATTGGGTGGTTGGGCGAAGGTTTTTGATGCCGCAACACTGCGCGTCAAATCTTCGACAGGTCTGAGGATGACCGATTACCGTTGGGAAAAATTACCAGCGCCCGATGCTTGGTCGGACTCTTTGGACGCCGCCCAACTAGCAATGGACCATAACCGACGGACCTTGGAAGAAAAGCAGGTGGACATGGTGGCCTTGCAGGCCGAAGAGCAGTACATGATGGTTTTGTTGGGAAGAACAGCGGTCCAAGGGAAAGGACAGTCGGGCATGACCTCTTCAACCTTATCCGAAACCGGATCAGCCCAGGAATGGCTAAAGGGTTCGGACCATTTCCGTCAACGTATCGCCCAGGTTGGGCGAGCCAAACTCCAGTGCCAGCGGGGCTTGGATTCTTTGACCCGGCGTTCAGGAGATTTGGAGTCCAAGGTTAATTATTGGCGAACCCAAATCCAGTCCTCGGAGCAAGGTCTGGTCTTGCAGCTGGAGGCGATACCCTCCATGGATGGCAAGACGGGTCAGGTGGCTTTGGAGGTTTTTTGTCCGCAGGCCGGTTGGAACCCATCGTATGAAATGGACGTTGATGTCAACCAATCCAAGGTGGCCCTGCGTTTAGGGGCCAAATCTTTCCAGCAAAGCGGTCAGGATTGGGAGGGGATACCGGTGGAATTTTTGACCAATACCCCTTCGATGGGTTTGGAATTACCGGTCTTGACCCCTTGGTATTTGGATTATTATCGTCCTCTTGTGCAGACGTTTGATCGGATAGAGACAGTAGCTACCGAAAGCAAAAGACTATCCCAGCCATCCCGTGCCGCGTCCGATGCTTCTGAACCGTCCACTTTCATGACTTGGAACGAGTTGGAGGCTTCGGGTTTGCCTATGGTCGAACGACGCATCCAAGGCTCGGCCTTTGCGTACAAGTCAACCTCCACCTTTCGCTTGGTTTCGGGGGGGGAGTCATGGCAGCCCCTGGATGCCCGCACGGTGGAGGTGGAACTCTGGCGATACACCGCACCCCGTCAACAACCCCGGGTATACTTGATGGGCATCCTTCGGGATTCGTCGTTGATGGATTGGGTGGATGGACCTTGCATGATTTCGGTGGATGGAAACCGGGTCGGTGAACAACAAATTCGTTGGGCCCATGCTGCGGATTCAGTGGCCCTGTCTTTGGGCACGGATGAATTGATTCAGGTTCAGTACCGTCCGGCTGCGATTTTCAAGAATCAGCGCTCTCGTTGGGATCAATGGGTCGTTCGGCACTACGGTTATAGTCTGGATTTGAGGAATAGTCGACCCCAGGCGGTGCGCATTCGGGTCGAGGACCAGTATCCCGTGAGTCTTCAAAAAGACCTGGAAGTTTTGGATTTAACCGCCGAAGGGGCAAGTTTTCCTGCGGCTCCCGAAACCCCTGTTCCCGGCCTGGTTCGCTGGGAATTCAACCTAGAACCCCAGGCCCAACGCATTCTGGAATGGGGTTTTCGGGTCAAACACCTCCGCAACAAGCCTGTGGTGGGCTTGTAGGCCTTTGGGGTTTTGGGCCTTACTTTTGCCGTTTCTCAACCCTTTTCACATCCTCAAACCTTATTTGGGCCATGAAACACCTGGGATACCCACCATTGAATTTGCATTGGGAACGTAGCGGCCTGAATGGTGTAGAGAGTGTTTTTTGGAATTTGACTCCCGCCGAACTTGTGGAATCGGCACTCGCCTCCCGTGAGGGTCAACTTTGCGATAACGGGGCCTTGGCCTCGGACACCGGGGAATTTACCGGCCGATCTCCCAAGGATCGTTTTGTGGTTAAGGATGCTATAACCGAAAACTCGGTTTGGTGGGGGGATATTAACATCCCATTTGACCCCGATCATTTTGATTCTTTGCATCAGCGTGTTGCTTGCTACTTGGATGGAAAATCCGTTTATGCCAGGGATGCCTACGCTTGTGCAGACCCTAAGCATCGGTTAAACATTCGGGTAATCACGGAGCTGGCTTATTCTAATCTCTTTTGTTACAATCTTTTTCTAAGGCCCACCGCCGAAGAGTTGTCCCAAGCCGGCGAGCCCGAATGGACGATTCTCTGTGCACCGGGATTTCGCGCGTTACCCGAAAGAGACCATACCCGCCAGCATAACTTTGCGATCTTGAATTTTACCCGCAAAATAATCCTCATCGGCGGGACCGGTTATACCGGGGAGATGAAGAAGGGTATATTTGGAGTTCTTAATTTTGTGTTACCGCATAATAAAAAGGTTTTGTCCATGCATTGTTCCGCCAACAGCGGGGCTGCTGGCGATACCGCCTTGTTTTTTGGGTTATCGGGTACTGGAAAGACCACCTTATCGGCCGACCCCAATCGTCGGCTGATTGGAGATGACGAGCACGGGTGGAGTAATACGTCGGTCTTTAATTTTGAAGGAGGTTGCTACGCCAAGTGCATTAACTTAACCCCCGAAAAGGAACCCGAAATTTGGAAGGCCATCCGCTTTGGTTCCATTGTCGAAAACATTGTCTTCAAAGAGGGCACCCGCATTGTGGATTTCGATAACGGTTCCAAAACTGAAAACACCCGTTGCGCTTATCCTATTCATTACATCGATAATGCGATGGTCCCCTCGGTAGGTTCCCATCCCAAGCATTTGTTCTTTTTGACGGCGGATGCCTTCGGGGTCTTGCCTCCCATCAGCCGCCTCAACGAAGCCCAGGCCATGTACCACTTTATTTCGGGGTATACCGCCAAAGTGGCAGGGACCGAGGTGGGGGTTACCGAGCCACAGACTACCTTCTCCGCTTGTTTTGGACGGGCATTCTTGCCCTTGCACCCCGGGCAGTACGCTATCTTGCTTGGCCAAAAAATGCAGGAACATCGCGTTCAGGTGTGGCTGGTGAATACCGGTTGGAGCGGTGGGCCTTACGGGGTTGGAAGTCGTATGAAATTATCCTATACCCGGGCTATGATTACCGCCGCCTTGGAAGGTCAATTGGACCACGTTGAATTTGAAGAGCATCCCGTATTTGGCATCACCATGCCCAAGATTTGTCCCCAGGTTCCTTCTGAAATTTTGAATCCAAGGTTGACTTGGTCTGACCCTGCCGCCTACGATGTTAAGGCCTCGCAATTGGCCGCTGCCTTTATCAAGAACTTTGATCAGTACCGGGACGGGGTGGATGCCAAAGTTCTGAAGGGAGAACCGCGTACTTAGTTCAAGATCTAATCCAATAAAGGTCATCAACGCTGCCGCATTCCCTTCATCGAAGGGTTTCGTCCAGCCAACCCCAAAAGACCTTTTGCCATAGCACCGAATTCTGGGGTTTGATCACCCAGTGGTTCTCGTCAGGGAAATAGAGCATTCTGGTCTTGATGCCTCGAAGTTGTGCGGCAGTATAGGCTTCGAGACCTTGGGCGAGGGGTACCCGATAGTCTTTTTCGTTATGGATAATTAGGATGGGGGCATTCCATTGATGGACATAACGGTGCGGAGAAAACCAATTGTACGAGGTAGGTTTAGGACGGTCCCAAGGCTGGCCTTTCATGTCCCATTGCGAAAAGAAAATTTCTTCGGTCTGACCAAACATGGATTCCAAATTGTACACTCCACAATGGGCAATAAATGATTTGAACCGTCCTTCATGGTTTCCGGCAAGCCAGTACACGGTATAACCCCCGAAGGATGCGCCCACCGCGGCCATGCGTCCTGCGTCTACAAAGGGTAGGCGTTTGACGGAGTCGGTAACCCACAAAATATCCTTCATGGCTTGACCGCCCCAGTCCCCTGAAATCTGTTCGTTCCAGGCCTGCCCAAAGCCAGGTAAGCCTCGGCGGTTCGGGGCGACCACGATATAACCTTTGGCAGCCATCAAATGAAAATTCCAACGCATACTGAAGGACTGACCAATCATGCTTTGCGGTCCGCCCTGGCAATAAATGAGGGTGGGGTAGGTCCTTAGTGGGTTAAAGTCAGGTGGATAAACGATATAGGTTTGGACATTCTGTCCATCCGATGATTTGATGTTACGACTTTCAAACCTAGCCTGACGCAAATGCTGGTAGAGGCTGTCGTTGCAGGAACTGAAAGTTTTTTCGGTGCCTCCTGAACGCAATCGACCGCAAAGTTCCGCGGGCCTGAGCATGGTGGATTTGAGGTAGAAAATCCAATGATCTGCTTGGGGGTTGGATTTTTTGGTAACCTTGGATGGAGGCAAAGCCACCGTAAGCAGACCGGAATATTGTACCGTATCCGTCGTCAGGACGGTCCACGGCATAACTCTGGCGCTGTTCATGGAAGGCTTATTGTGCTGGCCTTGTGTTGGCTTATTCTTGGTAGTTGAGACCGTTCCGGAAATAGCCGGGGAGGGCAATGGATGGGCGATGATTTGAGTAAAGCCTCCGTGGTAAACTGCGTAATACAAGGTTTTGGCATCCGGGGACCATGACATCTCGTAGGCAGATCGATCCAATTCGGTATTGAGGTAGGTAATTTGTTGGGTGTTCCAATTCATCAGGGCAACCCTGTTCAGATCGGCTTCGTATCCATTGCGGGCCATGCTCAACCAACTGAGGTATTGGCCGTCCGGTGAAAATTGAGGGTCGGTATCGTAGCCGAGGTTGGAGAAAGTGAGGTTGATACTTTGGCCAGAATTGATGTTGAAAGCATAGAGGTCCGAATTGGTAGAAACGGCCGCTTCGTTCCCCTTCATTTTTTTGGCAGGATAGACGAGGGTTTGACCCGAAGGTGACCACACAATTTCCGAAGAGGAGCCCATAGGGGGAAGAGGACTGTGCCAAGGTTCATCGGGCATAATATCCCGGGCTTCGCCGGTCGGGCGTACATCCGTCATGGTTTGGACAAAGACATGGCTGTAGGTGCCGTCGTGCCAGCTGTCCCAATGGCGGTGCATTAATTGATCGAAGATCTGCCCGGTGGATTTGCTTAGGCTGGGGTAGCGATCGTGCATGGTGGGCTCCAAACGCACCTTGCGGAGGTAGAACCAGTGTTTGCCTGAAGGTGACAAACCGAAGCCGTCAATACCCCCCTCAATTTGGGTCAGGACTTCGCGCTCGGTTCCATCGGGTCGCATACGGTGCAATTGCATCGCTCCGTTAACTGGGTAGAGAAAAGCGATCCATTGACCATCATTCGACCATTGGTAATCCACTTCCGAGGATGGGGTTTGGGTCAAGGGAGTGGTTTTACTGGTGGTGAGGTCCAGAAGCATCAAATCGGTCTGTGATTTGTTCTGGTCCAAATTGGTGGAACGAATCCCGTAGAGGATTTTGGTGCCGTTAATGTCGGCTTTGGGGACAGAAGGGGTTTTGAGATCCCATAACATTTCTTCGCTTAGGACGCTTTGTGCCTGGATTTGATGGACGGGCAAATGCCACAGAAGCAAAGCGAGGAAGCCAAAAAGGTTTTTTTGGGTAAGATGCAGTTTCATAAATAAGGAAAATTAGGGGCGATGGGTTCAGGATGGAAGAACAAAATTCAATATACGCCCGGGAACTGCGATGATCTTGGAGGGTTGCCTGCCTGCCAACCATTCGATAATGCGCGGATGCTGAAGGGCCATTTGGGTGAGTTCCGCTGCGGAAGCCTTGGAGGGAAGACCGATTTGAAACCGCATTTTGCCGTTTTGCTGCACAGGATACGAAAACAAATCTTCTTCCAGGTACTTTGCATTCCATGCGGGGAATGGGGCATGGTGAACAGACGGTTCAAAGCCCAGAATAGCCCACAGTTCTTCGGCAAGATGGGGTGCAAAAGGGGCCAACAGCAGAGCATAATCGCGGAGCACCTCGCGTTGATTAAGGGATGCCGCTTGGATTTCGTTGAGGCCAA
This sequence comes from Sphingomonadales bacterium, assembly GCA_016872225.1. Lineage (GTDB taxonomy): Bacteria > Bacteroidota > Bacteroidia > UBA7662 > UBA7662 > SYHX01. Next base: position 10,714 of record VHAW01000032.1, read on the forward strand.
TCATCAAACTGGAAACGCAGGTGTTCAAAGCCATTCTTTCCATTCCGTCACTAATTTTTTTGATGCAGCGGTGCAGAATTTTAAGGGCGGCCTCGGTTGGGGGGGTATCGCAAAATGGGGTTTGGCGGTAATAACGCCAAGCCTTCTGCAGAAAGCGGGAAACTCCTTCAATGCCTTGGGTATCCCAAGGTTTGGCATCTTCAAGCGGACCCAGAAAAAGTTCGTACAAGCGCAGGGTATCGGCGCCGTATTGATCGATAACCGCATCGGGGTTGACCACGTTGCGTTTGGATTTGGACATTTTCTCCACTTCCGGTTTGGTTTGAAAAAACAAATCATCGGAATTGCCTTTGTCGGAATCGGCCCACGGATGAAAACTCCCGTTGGCATAGCAACCCTCAAAGCCCAACCACAAGGCGTCCTGAAAGGCCTTACCTTCGGCGGGATCATTTAACAAAGTGTTAATGTCTAATTTGTTACGATTAACAAAATGAATATCCACCGAGGTTCGGTACCCGGATTTCTCAACAGAAACATCATTTTTCTTAAGGGCTTGGATAAGGTCCTCGCTGAGGAAAATTTGGGAAAACTTCCATGTTCCATCCTTTGGATTAGTCCATAAATTTCCAAAAGCAGGTGATTCTGCTGTTACCGCTTGGGTTATCGAAGTATTAGAGAATTGTTGCAGGATTGCCTGAATACGCGGAAACCAATAAGCAATCCCATGCTCTGAATGGGAACGAAAAACATATTCTGACACGCCTTGGATCATCCCTTGGTTGATGAGCCTGGTGAAGGGTTCGCGGAAGGGGACCCAGCCCCTGTCATAAAGAAAATGATTCCAGAAGCGCGCATATAACAAATGCCCAGTGGCATGTTCAGAACCCCCGATGTACAAGTCCACTGGGCCCCAATAGGTCATGGCTTGGGGATCTGCGAATTGGGTGGAATTCAAAGGATCCATGTAACGCAAGAAATACCAGCTGGAGCCTGCCCACCCTGGCATGGTGGTGGTTTCCAAAGGTTTGCCGTTAAAGGTCCAATCTGCCGCCCTGGCCAACGGGGGTTCGCCCTCGGCAGTAGGTAGATAAAGCTCAATTTTAGGAAGGCGTAAGGGGAGTGCCGATTCAGGTAAGGCCAACATATCATCTTTCTCCATGGCGACTGGGATGGGCTCGCCCCAATAGCGTTGCCGCGAGAATACGGCATCCCTCAGCCGGTAGCGGGTGATGCCTTGTCCTAGGCCGTGCTCGTGAAGATGTTGGATCATGGTCGAGATGGCTTGATAGCCTGTTAACCCGTCCAAAAAAGAAGAACTCTGATGGATTGCAGATTTGTCAACACAAGCACCGGATTTGGGATCCTGGCCTACAAAAATTCCTGGGATAGGTAGACCAAAATGCTGGGCAAAATTCCAGTCGCGTTCATCGCCTGCAGGTACCGCCATGATGGCCCCAGTTCCGTAACCGGCCAACACATAATCCGCGGTCCAAACCGGAATGTTATGCCGGGTAAGGGGATGCAAAGCGTAGGAGCCTGTGAAACAGCCGCCAATCTTCTGGGTTTCGGCCTGCCGTTCCCTTTCGCTTCGACCTTGGATTTCGGTGAGGTAGGCTTTTACGGCAGGTTTCTGATCCGCTGTGGTAAGGTCGTCTAACATGGGGTGTTCCGGGGCAATCACCAAGAAACTAACTCCAAACAAAGTATCAGGCCTTGTCGTAAATACTTCAAGAAATAGGGGGGATTCTGTCTGATCCTTTGGATGGATAGGAAAGTTAATTTGTGCTCCTTCAGACTTTCCAATCCAGTTGCGTTGCTGGTCTTTGATGGAATCCGACCATTGCAGGGCGGGCAATTCGTCCAAAAGACGATCGGCATAAGCCGAAATCCGTAACATCCATTGCGGCATCATTCGTTGTTCAATTGGGTGACCGCCACGTTCCGAAAAGCCGTCCTTGATTTCGTCGTTGGCGAGCACGGTACCCAATGCCGGGCACCAATTGACTCTGGCCATTGCACGATAGGCCAATCGGTAGGTCATGAGCCATCGACGTTGCGTGGCAGCATCTGCCTTAAGCCAATCTTTGGCGGTAAAGGATTCCGCATTGTCGTCCCGTTTGGCATGAACCGCAGCCGAGCCGCCTTGGGCCAAAAGGACATTGAGTTCTTCCAGGGGCCGAGCCTTTTTGATTTGCAGGTCAAACCACGAATCAAACATCTGTAGGAACATCCATTGGGTCCAGCGATAATAATCCGGTTCGCAGGTGCTGATTTGACGATCCCAGTCAAAACTGAAGCCGATTCGTTGCAATTGTTCTCGGTAGCGCTGGGCATTCACGGTGGTTGTTACCTGAGGGTGCTGTCCAGTCTGAATCGCGTATTGTTCAGCGGGCAAACCGAATGCATCAAAGCCCATGGGGTGTAGGACCGCATACCCCTGCATTCGTTTCTGCCGAGCAATGACATCGGAGGCGATATACCCCAGAGGATGCCCCACATGCAGGCCTGCACCTGATGGGTAGGGGAACATGTCAAGCACATAGTATTTGGCCAAGGCTGGATTGGGCGACGGGGTGCGGTAAGTACCCTGTTCTATCCAATAGCGTTGCCATTTACGGTCAATTTCCTCGAGAGTGTTAGGGGAATTCAAGGGCAGGTTTTGGGTTCAAAAATCAATTCATTCAGCGCAGGCGAATTTAGTTCCAAGGTAAGGGCCAAGCACATGACTTGGACGGGTTATTTTTGGGGCAAGATGCGTATTTCAGGCCCTTCCTTGCTTAAGTTATCGGTTTCACGGTCCCGCTTCTCAGCCTTCTTTTCGCAGACCTTGGTGCTGTATCTGCTGGGCTTGATGGCCTATGGATTTTGGCAGGCCAAATTATGGGTGGAATACCTCCACGAAAATATTGAAATTCAGGTCTTTCTGAATCAGGACGCGAATGTAAGCGAAGTTCGTGAGATGATTCTGGATGTTCGTCGGTTGCCTGAGGTGAAGCAAGCCGTCTATGTGAGCCAAACCTCGGCCGCCAAGGAGATGAGCCGTGAATTGGGAGAGGATTTTGTGGATTTTCTGGGCGAGAATCCCTTGCTGGCTTCCATCAAAGTCAAGGCGCGTTACGCCTATGGTCAAGAGCTTCCTTTTCAAGCCTTGGTGGGTCGATTACGTTCTTACCCAGTAGTGAGCGAAGTGGTCTATCCTAAGCGATTGCTTTCTGCTTTGCAGCAGAATTTTCGGACGATGGTGGTGGTCTTGTTGGCCTTGAGCGGGATGCTTCTGCTGGTGACCTGGCTGCTTATTGACCAGTCTGTTCGACTAGCGATTTTCGCCGACAGGCATCTGATTCGGTCCATGCAATTGGTAGGTGCGGAGGATGCTTTCATTCGAAGTCCCTATCT
>VHAW01000033.1 GCA_016872225.1 Sphingomonadales bacterium
GAAGGGTAAATCCCCCCCCTCGGTTATCAACAAACCCCGCCAATCCCCGTCCTGCAGACGATAACAGGCCTCCATGTCCACCCCCCAGCGGCAGGAACTCATAAAAAACAAACCCGTGATAAGCATCCACCATTTTTTTAAAAACAGAATCGATAGTGTTTTGGAAATTAAGATATCTTTTGTCATGACCAGAGTGTTTTTATCATTCCCTTGTGTTTACAAAAATGAGGAAAAATCGTCTTTTTAGCAATTATTTTGAGGCCTTTGAATGACCATGGACTTAGACCCAGGAAAGCTTCGCATTAAGGACTTTCAATACGAGCTTCCTGCAGAACGCATTGCATTGTACCCCTTGGAGGAGAGGGAGAATGCCAAGCTGCTGAGCTACAGGGCCGGGGAAATTAGCGATCATGTGTTTGCGGATTTACCCGCTGTGCTGCCACAAGGGGTGCAGTTGGTTATGAACAATACTCGTGTTATTCCGGCACGAATTCGATGGTCCATTGCAAACAAGAAATGGATTGAGATTTTGCTCCTGGAACCGGAAAGTCAGGCGACTCCTCGCAGAAATGAACAGCGGTGGTGGTGCATGGTGGGGAATAATCGCGCCTGGAAAAGGGGAGAGCTTTACATCAACCTGAACACTGGAAAACTTTGGATTCAACGTCTTGAACCCAAGGAAGGCCTATGGCTGTTAGAATTTATATGGCGGCCAATTTCAGCCCAGATGACTGGCCCTCAAACTTTTGAGGAACTACTGGAAGAAATCGGTGAAGTTCCGTTGCCCCCTTACCTGAATCGTCCCACCGAAGCCCTGGACCGAGAAAGATATCAGACCACCTACGCCACCCAAAATGGCGCAGTGGCGGCCCCTACGGCAGGTTTACATTTAACACCTAATTTGCTACAGAAAATATACTCGCTCGGTGGGGCTTGCCATACCATTACCCTGCATGTAGGGGCGGGTACTTTTCTGCCCGTGAAAGCAGCCCAAATGGCGGACCATATTATGCATAGCGAAAGAATTTCTTGCAGGGTTGAAACACTCAAGGCACTCCGATCAGCCCAGAGACCGGTTTATGCGGTAGGAACGACCACCATCCGAATGCTTGAAAGTCTGTATTGGATGGCCTGCATGCTGGCTGAGGTAAACCCTACGGAACCTGAGCTTTATAAAATTTCGGCGCATCCCTCTACGTCACCCAAAATTCTCCACACTGACCAATGGGTGCCGTATTCGGGTATTGATCTAAGGAAGGGTTCCTTCGAAGATGCTTCCTTTGGAGTAATGTCGGCCCATGAGGCCTTGGATATCCTAATCCGCTATGCACAAACCCATGCTCTCGAGGAGATTAGCGGGAGGACCAGCCTTCTGATTGCCCCGCCGTACCGACCCCGTATGGTCCAAGGCCTGATCACCAATTTCCATCAACCATGCAGCACCCTCTTGCTCTTGGTCGCCGCGTTGGTCGGCGATGATTGGCGTCAAATTTACCAACATGCCCTTGACCATCAATACCGATTCTTAAGCTATGGCGACGGTTCCATCCTCCATTTTTGATCGATGTTACGAAAAAGCCCTCGAGCATAATCAGGGTGCTGACGCGACACCTTCTGTAAGGGAAGCGCTCCCGGAAGGCGGGGGACTCGTTGGCCTGAAAGTGCTCGAAACAGCGACCGTGTTGGCGGGGCCTGCGGTGGGTATGTTCCTGGCGGAATGCGGGGCGAGGGTTTTAAAATTGGAACCGCCTGGCGGGGATGTCACCCGACAATGGGTTTTGCCGAATGAACGGGCTTCGATGGAGCGTTCGGCCTATTTCTGCTCCGTCAATTGGGGGAAAGTAAGCCTGGTGGCGGATCTTCGTAACAATGAGCATCAAATGCGGTTCCATGAGTTAATCAAAGAATCGGATATATTGATTACCAACAATTTACCAAACCAAGAACAGGACCTGGGCCTGTCATGGTCTGTCCTGCACGCCATCAACCCCAGGCTCATTGTGGGCAGGATCAACGGCTATGGAACGGGCTCGCATCGTCCGGGATACGATTCCATCGTACAGGCCGAGAGCGGCTTTGTATCTATGAACGGCCCTGTTGGTGGACCAGGCCACAAGATGCCGGTGGCTTTGATGGATATTATAGCAGCTCACCAACTGAAAGAAGGTCTGCTACTCGCCTTAATTGAAAGGATCAACGACGGATTGGGCAAGGAAGTGACAGTGTCTTTGATGGACGCAGGCCTTGCCTCCTTAACCAATCAGGCCACAAACTGGTGGATGGGTGGACATATACCACAACCCGTGGGCTCGGAGCATCCGAACATTATTCCTTACGGGTCAATCTTTACCTGTGCGGATGGCCAACAAATTACCCTGGCGGTAGGCAATGATGCCCAATTCGATCGGCTGTGCGGTGTATTGGGCTGGGTGATAATTCCAGACTGGGCCACCTTGAACGGCAGGCACCAACACAAAGAAGCCTTGATTACCGCCCTTGCTTCAGCCTTCGTCAAGCAGGACTGCGCAACTTGGCTGACTGCTTTGGAAGTGGCCCGGGTTCCTGCCGGTACGGTACAAAGGGTGGATGAAGCGCTGCAGACCCCGCAGGCTTTGAGACTGCACCTACATTCCAAGGGCCTGCACGGCCTGCGGACCGCAGTTTTTATGTCAGAATCCGGAAATGCAATTTTGCCTCCGCCGCCTTTCAATCCCGATTTAACCTTGACGTTGAGTTCTCTCCATTAACCAGAGCCTCCCCTTTTCTGTGGGCAATCGGTACTTTGGGGCTAAATTGCGACATGACTTTGAATGCAGAGCCCATGGTAATTCTAGTGGATCAGGAGGACCGCGAAATCGGCCTGGCCCCCAAGATGGAAGCTCACGAAAAAAACCTACTTCATCGGGCATTCTCGGTATTCGTATTTAATTCTGTTGGGGAACTGCTCTTGCAACAGCGCAGCCTAGACAAGTACCATTCCGGCGGCCTATGGACCAACACCTGTTGCAGCCATCCTCTTCCCGGTGAAACAGTGAGTCAAGCCGCCGCTCGACGATTGCAAGAAGAGATGGGAATGATCTGCAATTTGCATTCACCCTTTTGGTTTATCTACCAAACCGCCTTTGAAAACGGGCTGAGTGAGCATGAATTGGACCATGTTTTTATCGGGTATTCGGACGGACCTTTTCGAATCGATCCCTCTGAAGTCCAGGCAGCGCTTTGGATTTCCTTAGCGGACCTTGAATCCTGGATGGATCGTCGGCCGGAAGATTTTACGTTTTGGTTTAAACATATTTATCCGCGATGTGCCGACGCGTTACGAACTAATCCATCACTCCGTTAACATGAGGAAGCGTTTTAGTTTGATTGCGGGAGTTGTTATCCTAATCCTTGGTTTTATGTGGCTGTGGAAAAGCGAGAATTCTCCATGGTATAAACATTCGCAATCAAAGGTAAATCTGCCTTGTGATACCCTCCGCATTGCAGGGATTCGCGTGGATACCTTGGTGGTGGATAGCGCCCGCATACAAAACGATGATGAAATAGGATCTGTTTTTACATCCCTAGGCCTTCCTTATTCTTTGGTACAATTTATCGTAGATCAGCCTGATAGTATTTTTAATGTCAGGAGATTACAAAGTGGGCAACGTTATTGGACAGCCAGAGATAGCGCATCGGGTCGGGTGCACTTTTGGATATTCGAGAAGAACCGCATTGAATCGTTGATTCTGGACCTGCGTGACAGCTTACCTCGGTTGAGTACACACCGCAAACCGGTGATTACCCGAAATCGACAACTAGTAGGCGTTATTGAGTCCTCTTTGTTTCAATCGGTAACAGACGCGAGGGCAGGGCAGGAATTGGCTATGGCTTTGGCGGGGATTTTTGATTGGACGGTAGATTTCTTTCAAATTCAAAAAGGCGATCGTTACAGGGTTTACTATACAGAACAATTGGTAGATTCCATACCCTACGGGACTGCCCAAATTATTGTTGCTGAATTTATTGCTAGTAACAAAACACATACTGCTATTCGATTCCAAAACGGCTACTTTGACGCCCAAGGCCAAAGTATGAAACGTCGTTATCTGAAAGCCCCCTTGGACTATGCCCGTATCAGCTCCGGATTCTCCACAAGCCGTATGCATCCAGTGTTACGATATATTCGGCCCCATCTTGGCGTGGACTATGCAGCCCCCAAAGGAACCCCTGTACGGGCCGTGGGTGAGGGACAAATCCTTGAGGCGGGCTACCGAGGAGGCAACGGTAACTTTGTCAAAATCAAACATTCGCGTGATCACACCACCGGATATTTGCATCTCAGCCGCATTGCCTCCGGTATTCGTCGTGGGAGCAGGGTTTTGCAGGGACAAGTCATCGGATACGTGGGCAGCACAGGGCTATCCACCGGACCGCATCTCTGTTTCCGTTTCTGGAACCGTGGCGTTCAAGTGAATCCGCGTAAATTGCAAGGCCCCCAACCTGAACCCATGAAGGCGAGAGATTTGCCTGCGTTCAAAGCACTGCGCGACAGCGTCATGCGTTCTTTGCCCGCATGGTCCTCTCCCGACCAGGCGCCCAAGAACATTAAGCCATCCTAATTAACGTGGTGAAGCATAAATCCGAACTGCATCAACTGGCCTCACAAACCGTCCTTTACGGTTTGAGCACCGTGGTAGGGAGGCTGCTGAATTATCTGCTTGTTCCTCTGCACACGAGGCTCTTTCTCCCGGCCGAATACGGCGTTATCACCGACTTCTATGCATGGGCGGCTTTGGGGGCTGTGCTCTACACCTACGGAATGGAGACTGCATATTTCCGATTCTGTAATAAAGAACCTGGATCGGCAGATAATGAATTAAAAGTCTATTCATCAGGGTTTTATGCTTTACTTGCGAGTTCCGTGATGCTTAGCTTGGGACTTTGGTTTGGGGCCGAACATTGGGCCCTTTTGCTCCAACATCCTGAGCATTCCAACTACGTTCGTTGGTTCGCGGTCATCTTTGCGATGGATGCCCTATCGGCTTTGCCTTTCGCAAAATTGAGACAAGACGGACGTAGCCTACACTACGTTATTCTCAAGTTTTCAAATATTCTTATTTTGGTCGGATTGCAGGTGTACTTCCTAGGGTACAAGCAGCCTTCCCTTCAAGGAGATCGCGTAATCTCCTTGGATTGGGTTATTTTAAGTAATGTGTTCGCAAATTCATTGACACTACTCCTCTTGGTACGACTATGGCCCAAACCAAGGGATTTTCGCTGGTCCACGCTACAACCCATGTTAACTTACGCGTGGCCCTTATTGTTGGCTGGCTTGGCCGGAATGCTTAACGAAACCTTGGATCGTATTATGCTCAAATTCCGATGGACCGGCACGCACGAGCAAGCGCTTTGGCAAGTGGGAATTTATGGGGCGGTTTACAAATTATCCATCCTGATGAGCTTGTTCACTCAAGCTTTCCGCATGGGGGCCGAACCATATTTTCTAGGTTCAGGGCGTTCGATCCAAGAGGATGACGCCACCGATGGACAGCCCCGCAATCCCCGATACGGAGAGGTCTTTTGGTACTACAGCTTGGCAGGATGGGGAATCTTCCTAACTGTTATGCTATGGCTTGATTGGGCCAAAGCCCTCATAGGATCTGCCTACCACGAAGGGCTCACGGTGGTGCCGATTCTATTGGCGGCCAACCTATGCCTAGGTTGGTATTACAACCACTCGGTCTGGTTCAAAAGAAGCGATCAGACCCGATGGGGTCTGTGGCTAGGGTTGGGATCTGCCGTCATTACGGTAACCGGAAACTGGTGGGGCATCCCCCTGTACGGATACACGGCTTGCGCTTGGGTGACCCTATTGTGTTATGGTTCGCTATTTGGAGCCAGCGCGTTGATTGGTCATCGCAAATATCCTATCCCCTATCCATGGAAGGGCTGGTTTCTCTTAGGTCTTTGGGCGCTCATTCTTTTTGCTATCAATCGCCACTGGATTGGTCAAGAAATTACCCCGTGGACTGCAGTAATCAAGGCCGTGCTCATGGGTGCTTTTCTGTGCATAATCCCCTTGACCAAATGGCTTAAATTTGTACCGTAATTTGATTTTATGAACATTATTGTACCGATGGCCGGTTTAGGCAAACGCATGCGGCCTCATACCTTGACCACCGCCAAGCCTTTGCTGCCCATCGCCGGAAAGCCCATCGTCGAAAGATTGATGGAAGATATTGTTAAGGTTTGCGGACAGAAGGTGGAGCATATTGCGTTCATCACGGCTCCCTCCTTCGGGGCAACCGTTGAAAAACAATTGCTGGACATTGCCCGTCATCTTGGCGCAGAGGGCAGCATTCATTACCAGGAGGAGGCCTTGGGCACCGCCCACGCCATCCTCTGTGCCAAGGCTTGGCTGAACGGCCCTGTGGTGGTGGCCTTCGCAGATACATTGTTCAAAGCGGATTTTGTTTTGGACACCGAACAAGAAGGGATCATTTGGGTGCGGCGGGTGGATGACCCTCGAGCCTTTGGGGTTGTAGAACTGAATGAAACGGGTTGGATTAGCGCTTTCCACGAAAAACCCCCTGTATTCATTTCGGACCTGGCCATCATCGGTATTTATTATTTCAAAGATGGTGCTAATCTGTGTTCTGAATTACAGTTCCTGATTGATCACGGGGTTATGGACAAAGGTGAATACCAATTGACCTCTGCTCTGGAAAATATGAAGTTTAAAGGTATACGCTTCTATCCGGGAACGGTAACCGAGTGGTTGGACTGCGGGAACAAAGACGCAACCATCCATACCAACGGGCGTTACTTGGACTACTTAACCGAACGCCCAAACGAAACTCTGGTGGACCCATCAGCATTGCTTGAGAACAGCGAACTCGTCGGACCGTGTTATGTCGGGCCGGGTTGCCAAATTAGCCATTCTACCATCGGGCCTTACGTTTCCTTGGGTGCAGGGGCCAAGATATCCAACTCTTCCATGGCCTCATCCATTGTTGGCGAACATTCCGTTATTCAAGGTATGTCCTTACGCAATTCCATGCTAGGCTGCTACGTTAAGCTAAGCGGTAAACAATCATCCACGCCCATGGAACTCAGCCTCAGCGATTACAGCGAAATTTTATGTCCTTGAGCCGATCCTTGCTTCTGGCCCTTATGCTGGCCGGACTTTCTTGCGCCAAGCGACCCTCCCCTTCGGCTCCAAAGTTCCAGGCACCCAATGCGGCCTCCAAATCCAAATCGGAAATCAGTCCTGTTTTGTCGGAGATCCAGCAGAGTCAGGTGCAATTCTATTTCTTCGAAGGAACCGCGGCCAAAGCCATTGGTCAATGGGACAAAGCCGAACAAGGTTTTATGCGGGCCCTGTCCATCGATCCGTCCAATGCAACCTGCGCTTACGAAGCTGCCCGTATGGCCTTGCAAAGCGGGGATGCTCGCCGGGCTTTGGAGCATAGCCGCAAGGCTGTAGCCCTGAGTCCCCTGAATCCCTGGTTTGTCAAATTACTTGCCCAATTGGAGCAGAACAATGCCTTGAACCAAGAAGCCATTAAGACGCTTAAATACCTAACGACTCTTGGCGAAGAGCACGCTCTGGAAGCCTGGGAAAATATGGGAATGATTCATCTTCAATTGCAGGAATATCCCAAGGCCCTTCAATGTTACCAAGAAATAGAGAAAATCGTGGGGCCGCAGGCAGAAATTCTGGAGCAGAAAAAAACCCTGTATTTGTTAATGAACCGCAAAGAACTTGCGGTCAAAGAAATGCAGCGACTCATTGCCTTATATCCTGAGGAGTTAACCTACAAGCTAAGCCTGGTTCAATTGTATTCGGAATGGGGTCAGTATGCCCAGGCCTTAAGCGTGGTCGAGGAAGCCCTAAGGGGCAGGGATCGGAGTAATTTCCCAAGGCTGTATCTCGCTGCATCGGAACTGCTTTATGCACTTGGTCGACCTGAACAAGCCGAACAGAAATTTATCGAGGCGATGGAAACCCGCGATTTAAGCTCCGAAGAATTGCTGCAGGGTATATTCCGAATTCTGGAGAGGCTAGGCGAAAACCAAGCATTACGTGAAGATTGGCTGCGCCGAGTGCTTAAAGTGTATCCAAATGAAAGCCTGCTTTATGCTTTGTTAGGCGAAAGCCTGATGAAACAAGATCGAGGTCAGGATGCCGCAGAACAATACCGATTGGCTTTGTCCACCCCTTCGTTAACAGCGCAATACGTGATTTGGCAACAGTACCAATCCTGTTTGTTAGACCTGCAACTCATGGACAGCCTGGAGGCGGTCTCCCGTCGAGCGATTGATTTGTACCCATCCCAAGGAGTCAGCTACTTTTTTCTGGGCGTTGCCCTGCAGAGAAACCTCAAAGAAGATGAAGCTGCCGATATTCTACGCAGCGGATTAACCTACATTGCAGAGCAGCCAGACCTAGAAACACAATTCCATATCATGTTGGGCGATATTGAACATCACAGAGCCAACCACGCTGAATCGGATCGTTGTTACGGAAAGGCTCTACGCTTGCAGCCGCAGAACTCCTTGGTGCTTAATAATTTTGCCTATTACCTAAGTCTGCGCCGCGAAAACCTTGATTCAGCCCTAACTATGAGCCTGCGCGCAACCCAAATAGAGCCATCCAATCCATCCTACCAAGACACGTATGCTTGGGTTTTGTATCAAATGGGACACTACGAACAGGCCTTACAACCCATGCTGAAAGCCTTGGAAAACAGCCCCAACAATGCCACGCTCCTAGAACATTACGGTGACATTCTCTACCGCCTTAATCGATCCGAAGAGGCCAAAGCCCAATGGATTAAAGCCGGGGAAGCTGACCCCGAGAACCCCACTCTTCGGGATAAGGTCCTTCACGGCCTACCGATGCAACCTTAATTCATCTATATTGATCTTGCTTATCGCTTTGAATCCACGGATCAAGCCTGGTGTTCATCATGCCCTCTTGGTTCTAGCCTTGGGGCTCCTATTAGTCAATTCCTCCTGTCATTCCAGGCGACGATCCGCTTATTCTAAAAAACTCTCCGTTAGAGAAGCACGCTCATCCAGCGACAGCGAAAAGGCTGCTTTAACCGGTTTTGATTCGCTTAAAGGCGATTCTGTTTTGGCCCCATCCTCAGGGACAAGCGATTCTGTTCAACCAATGAGACCCAGTCCGATAGAATTAAAAAGAGGGTGGCTTAAAATATTGGGCAGAAAAGACTATCTCCGCGGTGACCTCAAAATGGAAGGAAATTGGAACATCACCTACAACGAAACCCAACTCGCCTCACCGGTGATCATGCTGCTTCGTCCGGAACAATTTATTTATATTAGCATTCGTCCGGCCTTGGGAATTGAAATGTTAAGGCTTATCCTGCGACCGGATTCCGTTTGGATGATTAGCCGTCTTCACAAAAATTATTGGTGCGGGACCTGGACTGAATTAGAACCAGCGCTGGAGATGTCCTTGGATTACCGCTGGTTCCAGGACGCCTTGCTTCATGGTCATCGTTCTTTCATTGACCGAGCAGTCATCCACGGCTTGACCCCCCCAAATTCCTTCGCACAACCCATTCGCTTTGAAGTCAATCTAAGCAAGCGTACCGCCATATTTGAAGCCGAATGGGGTCGTTGGCCTTCCAAAATTCACCAGCTCCACATCCAATCACCAAGCGGAAGCCTGAAAATCGATTATCTCAAAATCTTCGATGCAGAGACCTCCACACTGCCTGCCCACATGAGCTTTACCCTCAAGATTCCTCGTCATAATGCCATCTTGGAAATGCATTGGAAAGAGCCCAAAATACAAGGCGTGGAATTGCCGTCCGTCAAAATTCCAAAAGAATACCGTAAACTCAAACTCGCCCAATAACCTCTCCGGCTTATGTTGCTGAAGAAATTGTTATGCACGCTTGGCTTCCTGGTGGGAGTAGTCTTGATTTCATCGGCCTCTGCCCAAAAACCCGAAAGCTCCCCTTCCAATGGCGCGACAACCTCCAAAAATACAAATAGAGCAGGCCTTGAAGAACAACGTCGCACCCTCAATGAAAGCATCCAAAAAACCCGTGTTGAACTGGAAAAAGTTCGGCAAAAGAAGCGCAGCGAACTAAAACAGTTGGAACTTATTCGCGGGCAAATCAAAACGCGCGAAAAAATTATTTCCAACTACAGTCGGGAAATTAAACTTAGACAAGATCAAATTTCGGAATTAGAAGCCGTGATCGGATCATTGCAAGCTGACTTGCAACGACTCAAAAAGACCTATGCACAATTGCTTCGTCAGTATCATCGCCAAATGCAATCGCAGTCTCCTGTGCTGCTCATCCTCTCTGCTAAAGATGTTAATCAAGCATTGCGTAGAAGCCGACATTTAAAACAATACAATACCTACCGCCGAGAACAAGCTGAAGCCATCATCGAATTACAAAAAGAAATGACCCAGAAGGAAAAAATTCTTGAGGTCGAAAAAAGCGAAAAGGAAGAACTCAAAATCCAAGAAGAGGCCAGCAAACAAGAACTTCGTAAAGAAAGTCAGCAACAAGATAAAATCGTCAAAGCCCTGCAAAAAGACGAGAAAAAACTTCGTCAGGAATTACGAAACCAGGAAATATCCCGTAACAAATTACAGAAAAGTATCGAAGAATTGGTTCGCAAGGAGATTGAAGCGGCTAGACTGGCCGCCATAAAGACCGCCAACACCGACAAAGATATTGCCGCTGACCGTAAACCTGGTCCCGCCCGAAACCAGGCTTTGTTGGAACTTACCCCTGAAGCCAAAGCCCTGGGAAAAGCCTTTGAAGAAAATAAAGGTCGATTGCCTTGGCCCTTACGAAAGGCCATGGTCAGCGAAACCTTCGGATTCCACGCACATCCTCATCTTAAGAATATCAATGTCCGCAACGATGGGATTACTTTGCGAGGAGAAAAGGGCGCTGAAGTCAAGGCTTGCTTTCGGGGAGAAGTCACTGCAGTGGTCAATATCCCCGGCATGCAGAAAACCGTCATCATACGCCACGGACAATACCTGACCGTCTATGCCCATTTGTCCGAAACAACCGTAAGCAAAGGTCAGAAAGTCAGCACCGGACAAAGCCTGGGAACCTTGCATACCCGTCAAGAAGATGGGGAGTCGTTCCTGCAGTTTCAACTTTGGAAAGGAATCGCCAAGGTCAATCCATTACCCTGGCTGGCTGGAAAATAATCAAGTCCGGTAATCCGAAAGCATTACCGGCATCAACAGCATTAAAGTATCTTCTTGATCTTCCTGATGCACCGGCCTCAATACACCAGGTCGGCTCGACAGACTCAATTCAAACTGAACCTCTTCTCCCGACAAGGTAGACAGCATCTCCACCAAAAACCGCGCATTGAAACCAATTTCCAAATCAGCCCCGTTATAATCACAAGAAATAGTCTCCGTCGCCTGGTTTGCAAAATCCGGATCCTCGGCAGACAATTGAAGTTCGCTCCCTTTGATGGATAGCCTCACCTGGTAGGTAGACTTGCTAGAATAAATGGAAATCCTGCGTAAAGAAGATAAAAATTCGGCTCGTTTGATAACCAAGCGATTGGCGCTTTCCTTAGGTATAACAGCTTGATAGTCAGGGTATTTTTGGTCAATTAATCGACAAACTAATTCCAAATCCCCAAAGGAGAAGGCCACGTGAGTATTGTTATAGTCCACCTTCACCAAAGTTTCATCGCCCTGAAGAGTCGCCTTCAATAAGCTTAAGGCTTTGCGCGGAACGATAAAGCCTGC
Source organism: Sphingomonadales bacterium (assembly GCA_016872225.1). Lineage (GTDB taxonomy): Bacteria > Bacteroidota > Bacteroidia > UBA7662 > UBA7662 > SYHX01. The sequence continues at coordinate 11,759 of VHAW01000033.1, forward strand.
AGCGGCGGGCACTTCGATGCCCCTCTGCTTATGCAAAACCAACTTATGAGCATCTGTTGCAACGAAACTGAGGATGGTTCCTGCGCATTCCATTTTGACTCCGGTCATCGCCAACCGCAATTCGTCGGTGCCAACGGCAAACAGGGTATTAGAGATCCCGGTCAGTAATGCGTCAGATGGTAAAGTAAAGTGTTGATTGCCCGGCATATCCGGAAGGGTCGGAAATTCTTCGCCATTTTCACCGGAAAGCTTAAACTTCCCTTTGTCAGTATGTACTTCGATGGCAAAGGTTTTGAGATCAAAGGAAATGGAAATAGGTTGGTCAGGGAGGGTCTTGAGGGTCTCCAATAAAATCCGCCCCGGTACGGCCACTTTGGCTTGTCCATTGCCTTCGACGGGCAAACGCGTACGCATGGTCGTGTTGAGGTCTGTGGTGCAGATGGTTAAATTCTTACCTTCGACATCAAAAAGGTAGTGATCCAGAATAGGGAGAACGTTATTGGTCTGTATAACGCCCTGGACCGACTGCAATTGGCGTAAAAGGGCCGAAGAGGAAACGATAAATTTCATGAGGCTGTGTTGAAAGGGATTTAGCAATAAAGGTAAGCAATCAAGGACCACCGCCCTCTTCGCGTAATTGAGGTTTTGTAGCATAAAACCAAGGGATGGCTCTTTTCTGCAGAACGCCAAATTCATTCATCCCGTGGTGGTAGAAATAATCCCGGTCTATATCCGGGGCTACGTTTAAAAGAACCACATCAAGTTGGTTGAGTTGACTTTTGGGGTAAACCGAAATAAAATGCAGTTTTCCGCCTTTTTCCCAGAGTTTAAGGCGCATTTTCTCGGGCACCCGGCCCGGAACACTGTCCCGCATGGGTTGCATATTCTCAAAGCCTTCCACCGGCAAAAAGGCGAATCCAGCGAACAAAGTCGCTGCTGCTCGCTGGTTGCATGGCAAATTCGTCCCGGCCAAGTCACGCAATTCAAAGGTTCCGGTAGGCAAAATTCTTAACTCGTAGCTGTTCTCTGGCTCGGCGGGATATTCCACCACCAGTCTTTCCAAATTGCTGGGCTGAAGGCGCAACAAAACCCTTTCCCGCATTTCTTCTTCGTTGGCAAAAAAACGGGTACTCAAATACCCCTCCCATCCCGGCAAATGAAGAATATAAGGAAGCTTGGACCCCTCCTTCATGGCGTAGGTCCCCCTCATATCCGGGGTGCCCGATCCCACATAGTAAACCTGCCCAGAACCATCCGCCATGGTCACCTCCACCTTCACGCTCGTAGTGGCCAGGATTTTGAAAACGTTCTGAACCGCCGGCCTTGGAACGGGAGTCTTGACCTCCCAGCGCCTTAGAGTCTGCAACATCGTAAAGACCGCATCGGGTCTGGGCGTTTGGCCGGAACCCATTCGCCAAGGCCCGCCCTTCTTGCGATCCAAAGTCAATCGCTGACCTTTGCGGTCTGCAATAAATATTCGAACCACCGAGGCGGTATCCTCAATCGCAAAATTGGTGTCGATCGGATCCAGGGTCCCGGAATTTTGGTTTTTCCAAACATACCAAGTCACGGTTGCCAAAACCATAAAAACCAACAAATAAGGCCTGTTCTTATTCATGAACCTAACAATGCTTTTATAAAAGCCCTTCTTCTTAAGTAATATCTCAAACCGCCGTAAACCAGAAGCAACAACAAAGGCAAACCAAGGTTCATGACCTGCCAAAACAACTTTTCTTCTTTCACCCGACTTGCATTCAAAAGGCGAAGGCTGATTCGCCGAGCACGTAATTCGATGGTGCTACGGTCTTCGAGCAGATAGGCCACTGCATTGAGCGCAAAATTGCGGTTCCCGTACTGCTGACCGGTGAATCGTAACAAATCACCATCCGCCACCACTATCATGCGGCCGTTGTTGATGCTATCCTTCTTGGGCATTTGGAGAGAATCCACCGCCTTTTGGGCAAATTCATTTAATACCCTTTTGCGATAGGCTGAATTGAAAGTGCCTTCCAAGAGAACCGCTACCGGTATCCGCTTGCTTTGAAATTGACTTTCTTCCAACGCCTCGGTGGCAGTACCCAAATGCACCCTAAGCGGGGAGGCCAAGGATCGGCTACGATCGGACGAAGCCAACAGGACCTGTTTGCGAATCCCGGGTGCGGTAACCGTATCGATGCTGCTCACAAACCGAAGCAAAATTGGATCCAAATTCCGCGACAAAGGATGTTGACCATCGCCCAAAACCAGGGGGAAATAATACCACGGAAACAACTTGGTCTGTGGTTGACCACCCATG
>VHAW01000034.1 GCA_016872225.1 Sphingomonadales bacterium
TTGGAGCCTGATTTATCCGACAATATCTACCGTTTATGCATATCAGGCCTCGGTTCAAAGGGCTGAAGGGTTTATACGTTTTGAGCACACGGGAGGGTCTGGATTGCGATGGCAACACCGTGCAGGCTTAGGATCTTGGACTAATGCACGTTTTTTTGAATTGAATACAAATTCAGTCTTGGGTGTCGCAGCCGTGAATTTGCCCAATGCCACCAAGTTGTCATGGGAAACCAGGGTCTCTCCAAGGGAACAAATCCAAATGCAATGCTCATTCAGTGCAGGAATGCAAGGCATTATTTTGAATCGTTCGTGGAACGGTATGCCGGGTTTGCAGCCTGTCCTTTGGGGAAACTTGTTTGTTTCAAAATCTTGGGGGAAGGCATGGAAATTGGATTTTCAATCTACGGTTTATGCCCTTGACTCTAAAAGAATGGTTTCCAATAAATTACCAACAACTTTAAAGTGGCCGACTAATTTGGATTTGAGCATAAATAGGTCGGTATCCAAGAGATCAAGTATCGCGGTGGTTTTTCGACAAAGGCAAGCTGCACCTTGGTTGCTTTGGGCTGAGGATGTTTGGTGGGGGAGATTCTTCAATGTGGAATGGCGATGGAAGATTTGATGTAAATTTGTGTATGGGTTATCGTATGGAGTTGGATCAGAAGGGGCTTCGTAAAATACGCTCATGGGCCATTCTGGAAGGATTTGGCAGTGTCCAGTATCGAATCGTTGGCGCAGGTTTCCGTCGCGATGAGGCCAAAATTCGTCCTCCAAAATACCAATGGTACTTTGTCCAAGGGTCCATTTTGGACACGTTTAATGCTCCAATATTTACCCTCCCAAAGCCCTTGGAGCAAGCGCTGGTGGATGTAGGGGCCTCCAAAGGTTCTATTCATTTGGAAAATTGGGGTTTGCTCCGATACACCCGTCAAGGCATCGAACTTATACCGGATGCAGGTCCACTTGCCGATGATCATCCTCATGCGGGCTGGGTTCCCGTTTCTATCTCTCAAGAAACCGCAGGGCTCGGACCCTTTGCAATTACCCGAAGAAATACAAAGGTTCCTTCGGTGAAGGCGGCTGGCGGCATGCTCAGGAGCTCTCCCAAGCTTTTGCACTCTTTGGCAGCAGGGTTCTTGTGGTTGAGTTTATTGGGTGGATTACGGGTTGGCCTCATGGGAGATGGCGTTGAGCCTGCCTTCACCACAGGTTGGGCTGAGACTAAGTGGGCCAAGGCCGGATGGTTGGCGGAATGGGCCGAACTGCGTTCGTTCTATGTCCCGCTGATTTTAAGGCCTGCTGCTTCTATCCAGGGTAAGGCAAATGGATTAGTGGGGAATAATTCACCCCTTGAAATGGGTGAAGACCCCTCTGCGTGGAAAGCGTGGCCCATTCGTTTGATTGTTTTGGGTCTGTATTCCAGGCATGAGGGCGCTGAGCAATGGCGAGAATCTTACGAAGCCCAAGGCTACGAGGCTATGATTTTTGAAAGGCGGGTACCCGGAAAGGGACTGCTGTTTGCAGTGGCTTTGCCCTACAGGGGCTATGAACCAGTGCAATTTCTGAAACATATTCGGAAACATTTGTTGCCGGATGCCTGGTTGTTGCCGGAAAAGGATTCATTCCCATTGGATCCAGGATTATCGCCTGAAGGTTTGTCGTTGTAGAGAATGGGATTCCAAAATCCTTCGGCCTTGTGGGGAATGGCCCTGTTGGCTGTGCCTTTATACATCCATTTTTTTGGTTTCCGTTTACGTAGAAAGGCATTTTTTACGAGATTAGATTGGTTGTTGCAACAACGAATACCCGTACAACGTCGAGAGCGTTTGCTTCGATATTTGTTGCTAGCCATCAGAATTTTAGCTGTGGTGACCGTGGTATTGGCAATGGCTGGGCCGGTACCTTCCGCCGATGGTGGTAATTCTGTCGGTAAAGCAAACTCCTTTTGCATACTCTATGTCGATAATAGCCGGGGAATGGCCATGGAAGGATTGAATGGTCCCTTGATTGAACAAGCCAAATCGTTGGCGCGTCGTCTAATTCAAAGTGCCAAACCCGATACACGCTTTGTGCTTATGTCCAACCAAAGTCGGCCTTTGTATGGTGGTTGGCTTAACAAGGATCGAGCAACAGATCTCTTGGATCAAATTCGGGTGACCAATCAAAGCCGAAGTATTTCTTCGGTGGTCATGCAAATGGATCGCAGGCTGGAACAGGAAGGCTTATCCTCCAAGGATGGAGTATCTCTTTGGCTTTTTTCGGATTTCAAGAGAGGATCCATGGAGGGGACTTATTGGTCCGATCGCTCGAAACAATTGTCCAAGGCTGATGCTGTTATCCCTTTAAATTTGGTTCCTTGTCGTCCCGTCACTGCTTTTAATGCGGCCATTGATTCGGCATGGTTATTGGAGCCATTTTTTAGGCCTGGTATCCGTAACAGGATGGTGGTTCGAACCAGAATCTACGGGGATTGGCCGGACGGGTTGAATATCCAAATGGAATTGCAGATGTCCGGTCAACGCAAAGCCTTGGCCACTTTGCAAGGGCCGAAGTCAACGCCTTCTGCCTCAACTCTTCGTTTAGATACCTTGGATTTTACGGTTGTGAAAGATGCCCTCGGTTTGGTAGAACTGCAAATCAACGATCCCTATTTCACCTACGATAATCGATACTATTTCTCCAATCCGGTCCAAAAGACTGTTTCGGTCTTGCATCTTTCCAGCGGCCGTCACAATCCTTTTGTGCGCTCGGTGTGGACGACGGACACCTTGTTTGAAGTCCAAACAGCAGGCCTAAAGGATTGGCCCAAGCTGCCTTTGGATTCTTTCTCCTTGGTGGTTCTGGAATTGAACGAGCCGCTGCAGGCGGGGCATATGGCGTCCCTAGGTGCGTGGGTACGCGATGGAGGAGGGCATCTGCTCCTTATGCCAGTGGATGAACAATCAGGCGAAGCCATGAGCAAATTTGCCCAAGTCCTTGGGCCTGGCCTGAACCCTGGTCCATGGCGCAGAGGGAAAATCCAAATTGCAAATCTTGATCTTGCATCCGATTTTTTGGACAATGTTATGGCGCGAAAACCTGATGCGGGTGCAATGCCCTCGGTGGAAGGTTATTTTCCTTTGTCCATCCACTCGGGGGATGAAGTTCTACTCAAGTTAGAAAGCGGAGACCCGCTTTTGAAACGCTCGGTTTATGGACAAGGAATGATCTATACCATTGCAGTACCCGCCGAAGAGCGTTTCACCGAATGGGTTAGGCATGACTTGTTTTTACCGGTATTCTACCGTGCGGCTTTGGGCTCGGTTCGTTCCGGAATGCTAACAGGCTCCATGGGTGGTAAGGCCTCTTGGTCGGTACCGATCGGTGCATCAAAGGAAGGGTCCCTGGATTGGAAATTGTTAGCCAAGCATTTTGATGATCAATCTCCTGCGGATACAACCCAAAATGAATCTCCTGAGTTGGGGGAAGGAGATGCCAAGGCAATGGCTACGATCCGGCCGGAGGTCAGGGTTTTGAACGGCAGGGCATGGATTCGCCTCAATAACGCCGAGGTTCGTCCTGGTTTTTATGGTCTAATCCGTCAAGAGGGGGAGGAAATGAATACCTTTTTGGCGATCAATATGGATCCTAAGGAGTCGGATATTATCCCAATGCATGATCATGATCTCTTGGCAATTGATACGAGTGTCCGAGTATCATCAAGCAATAGGCCCGTCTTGCAACAGGGGTTTCATGCAGGTTTCCTGTTGGGGGATGGGTTAAAGAGGTTGTTCTTGGTGGCTTGCTTGGTATTTTTGGCGCTGGAAGCGGTGTTGCTGTGGCAACGCAAAGCATGAAAATTCTCCTTCGCCAAGCCAAATTGCACGGCAAATTGCCGCAAAGCCTGGAAGCCCGGGCGGGTTCGGTTCCTTTGGATTTTCTGTTGGAGGATGGGGTATTGACCAGGGTCGGTCATGGTTTAAAGGTGCGCGGGGCAGTGGAAGTGGTTTCTCAGGATCTTCATTTGTCGCGTGGGTTTACAGATTTGTATGCTCATTTTGGTACCCCGGGCTATGAAAACCGCGAAACCCTGCATTCCGGAACTATGGCGGCTTTGGCGGGTGGGTTCACCCGGGTTCTGTTACAGCCGGATACTTCCCCTGTTTTGCAGACCGGTGGGGAGATTGCAGCCTTGAAGGCCGCTTCGGAAAGCTTACCGGTTGAAATTAGAATTGCTGCGGCTCTGACCGAAGATTTAGCAGGGAACGAACTTACTGATATGATGGATCTGAAGGCTCATGGTGCTTCGGCCTTTTCTAATGCCAATGCGTCGGTGGATTCTGCGCATTCTATGTTGCGCATACTACAATATGGTTCAATGACGGGTTTGCCACTCATGTGTGTTCCGTATGACAAGGGGTTAAGCCATGGGGGCCAAATGCACGAATCATCATGGTCCCTGCAATGGGGCTTGCGGGGTATCCCTTCTATCTCGGAGACCTTACGTTTGGACAGGGACCTTGCTCTGATGGCCTACCTTGGCCAACCGACTACTCGCTTGCAGGCGCGACTTCACTGGTCCAAGATTTCATGCGCAGGCTCGTTGGATCGGATTCGAGCTGCCCAACAAAGTGGTTGGTCTGTGACCTGCGGGGTTGCTGCTCATCACTTACTTTCGACGGTTAAGGATTTGTCCGGGTTCCGCAGCGAGTTCAAGGTCTTTCCACCTTTGCGATCCGAAGAAGATCGTATTGCGCTCGTTCATGGAATCCTTGATGGTACCATCACAGCGATATGCTCTGATCATCAGCCGGGAGATTATGAGTCCAAGGATAATGAATTTCCCAACGCTGACTTTGGTCAAGCCGGTATTCAATATGCTTTTGTGGCTGCCTTGGAAGCTGGTCAAGCCTTGCCCGCTCGTTCCAAATCCCTATGGGTATCCCGTGTCGTACGGGCTTTCACCGAAGGCCCTGAACAAGTTCTCGGAATCAGCGATTCGGTTGATCAAGACTGGCAACAAGGCAAGGCCAACGGTTGGATCCTCTTTGATCCGACCGTGAATCTTGTCACCAATCGCCGATCTGATTTACGCAACTCGCCGCTTGAGGGTCAACCTCCCACAGCGTCATATTCCAAAGGGGTCGCTCAAGCCTACAGGGAACGCTCGTTTGCCGCCAGAATTCTAGCAGTTGCCGGAAAGGATGGCTCATGGCTTTCTTCATCGCTCAAAGGACTCTCTTGAGTACATCGAACCAAGGATTCTTTCCCCGCCAAAGATTGCATAACGCCCTGGGTGGATTGCTTTTAGGGAACCGACTATCATCGGCCAAAGCACAAGGCTTAACCTTGAATCAGGCTTTGCAGTCCACGGACCACCAGGTCTGGCAAGAGCTTTACAACGAGCTTTTTCCCTTGTTGTTTGAGGAAAAAGAAGAGACAGGATCCAAATCAGCGATAACCTCGCTTCGCCTCTTGAATCATTGGTTGGAGTTTGCTGAACGGAAGCAATTCTTGAGAGGGAACACCAGGAATTTTCTGATAGACTTGTTAATCCTTAACGCCTTTGCAGCAGAGGATGCTGATCGAGTGGGCGATGATCAAGCATGGGATGCCTTTGAGGATGCTTGTATGGGCAAGGGAACAGATTTGCTCCAATTTGTGCATTACCTGGAAGAATGCCTTGCCGATGCGGTTCACCCGGAAATGGAAGATTTCATCGAATCTTTTGTGATTAGCCCGGATCTCGAAGATCAAGATAATTTGCTCGCCTACGAAGAAGTCCTTGAATCGAGGGATTTGGTGGATGCGCCCTTGCAAGACATGATTCGGGAGTGCAGGGTGCTTGCAGCCGAATCTGCGGTGGAACCCATATTCACGGGCTTGTTTTGTTTTCTGCGCCAAGGCCCTGCCGCGCAAGAATTCCTGGAAACTTTATGGAAATTCCCAGACGATTTAAGCGATGTGTTACCAATGCTTTGTTGTGTTCAGGCCTATTTTTATGGTCATGAGGGCTCAGGCGATGCATCTTCCACGGCTGCTTCCCCAACCATCGCAAGCCTTTGCCAATGAACAGGCTGATTTTGTGCATTGGGTTGATGAATACCCTGACGGCAACCGCTTTATCCGCCATCATTTATGTGTGGACTCCGGTTCATCCACTGGGTCAGTTCCGATTCGTGCTTGGTTTGGTGACGTTGGGTTGGTTAATTGCTGGAATGAACCGGTTGCGTAACAAGGTTTTTGCCGGTGAGCTCAAGGTAACGTACGGCCTCCTCTTCAGCGGCGGTGTCGGATTGGTTTCGGCCCTTTCCTTTGGATTGGTGGCATGGATCGTTTGTTCGATGGTCCCGGATTTTTGGCAAGCTTACCTTGCAGATCAGGTCAGGAATTTGGAACAAGCCACAGGGATTTTGAGTACCAATTACAGCGAAGGCACCTTGGACAGGCTTCGGAGTGAAATTCAAGCCCAAAGTCCCTGGTCTTTGATTTTGAGGATTAGTCTATTTCGTTTTGCTTGGCATGTTTTGGCCGGATTATGGGTTGGAATTTATTTTCGCAATTAATGCAAGACCTTAATTATTAGCTTTACATTAAAATTAGTACCCATGAATACATCCGTAATTCTTCGATTTGGCCTTTTGTTGGGAATGGTAAACATAGCCTCTCTCTTGATGGCGTATATGGTTGACCTGACCTGGATGGTTTCAGGATGGAATTCTATGATATCCATTATTTTGGCGTTTGCAGCGATGTTCATGGCTTGTCTGGAGGATCGAAGAGTTCTGGGAGGTTCATACGAATATGGTAGGGCCGTAATGACCGCAGCGTGCACAGGAGTGGTTGGTTCGTTGCTGGGTATTGCCTTTACCGGAATCCTTTACAATGTTATCGATCCCAATTTGCATGTTCAGGTCAAGGAAATCATGATGATCAAATTGCAGTCCTTCCTTGATTTCTTTGGCATAGATGATGTCGCTGCTGAAAAAGCCGTGGAAGCCTTCGAAAAACGAGACTTCAAGCAGGATTTTCGCGCTTTGGGTACTGCTGCCTTGTTGTCCGTGGTGATGAATTTATTGTTTGGATTGATTGTTGGGATTTTTGTCCGTCGTAAACCTGATAATCCTTTTGAGACATGAATATTTCCATAGTTATACCTTTACTTAACGAGGCAGAGTCTTTGCCGGAATTGACCGAGTGGATTTCGAGGGTGATGAACCGTGAGGGCTTTTCGTACGAGGTTTGGTTCATTGATGATGGCAGCACCGATGAAAGTTGGGCCATTATCGAAAATCTTCGTAAGACTTTTCCTCAGGTCAAGGGAATATGTTTTCAGCGGAACTACGGCAAGTCAGCGGCCCTGCAATTGGGTTTTGAAAGGGCTATCGGCGATATTGTCTTTACGATGGATGCGGATTTGCAGGATTCACCGGATGAAATTCCGGGGATGTACCATCGCATGATAGAAGAGCGATTGGATCTACTCTCTGGATGGAAGAAAAAGCGTTACGATCCCTTGGCCAAAACCATTCCCACGAAATTATTCAACGCTGCGACCCGGGCTATTTCGGGCGTAAAGAATCTGCACGATTTCAATTGTGGCCTCAAGGCTTACCGCCTCGAATTGGTGAGAAGTATCGAGGTTTACGGGGAGATGCATCGTTACATTCCCGTGATTGCCCGATGGGCCGGATTCGGGCGAATCGAAGAGCAAGTGGTCCAACACCGACCACGCAAATACGGGTTCACCAAATTTGGTTTGGATCGCTTTGTGAATGGGTTCTTGGATCTTTTGTCGATTTATTTTATGTCCAAGTTTAGTCGTCGGCCGATGCATTTTTTTGGAACGATGGGAAGTTTGGCTTTTGGATTGGGCGCGGGTTCCACCGCTTGGGTTATTGGGCGCAAATTGTTTTTGATCGCCAAGGGTTTGCCTCATCGGGACGTAACGGATCAACCTTTGTTTTATTTATCCCTGACACTTGCTTTATTAGGAGTTTTGCTGTTTTGCACAGGATTTTTGGCAGAATTGGTTTCCCGTAATGGGCAGGACAGGAACCGTTATTTGCTCAAAGAAGTTTTGGATTGATCGCGCAAACTGTTTTTCTGGGTAGGTTGTTTGGCATGCGCAGTCTTTGAAGAAACCAATGACATTCATTCCTAAAACCATTGTTGTCGTAGGTCCGGTTTGGCCATACCGGCCGGGTGGAATGACAAGCTTTAATCAGCGATTAATTCGTGAATGGCAGGACCAAGGTCATGAGGTCAAGGTTCTGAATTATACCCTCCAGTACCCTTTCTGGTTATTTCCAGGAACAAGTCAATTTACAACAGATCCTGCGCCGGAAGATTTGTACGCGAAGAGGGTTTTGAACACCATGGTGCCTTGGACATGGTGGAAAGCGGCACGCACGATTGCTCGTTGGAAACCCGATTTTATCCTTGTGCGCTACTGGACGCCGTGGTTGGCCGCTTCGCTGGGTTCGGTGATACGCCTTCTACCTCGCATGGGCTGTCTAGCCCCTCGGATCCTTTTGGCGGATAATTTGTTGCCCCATGAGCCTTTTCCGTTAACCGGTCTGCTTAACCGATGGGTCTTGGGTGTGACCGATGGATTGGTGACCCTGTCGGAATCTGTTGGTCAGCAAGCAGCCACTTTTGGCTATTATGGCCTACGGAGAGTTCTTAAGCACCCAGTTTATGATCATTTTGGTCCAAGGCATGATCGGGAAGAGGCCTGCCATCGTCTTCAATTGAACCCTGGTTTTCGGTATCTTTTGTTCTTTGGTCTTATTCGTGCCTACAAAGGTTTGGATTTGTTGTTACGAGCATTAGCTTCCAAGGATTTTTCTTTTTGGACAGGACCGGAGGGTCAAGGATGGAAACTCGTGGTTGCCGGAGAGTTTTACGAAAACCCCCAGTCCTATCTTCAGTTGATTCAAGAACTTGATTTAACGGATCGCGTGGTATTACGAACAAACTTTATTCCCGAGGAACAGGTTGCCGCTTATTTTTCCTTGGCTGAGGCTTTGGTGTTACCGTATCGGCATGCCACCCAAAGCGGGGTTACCCAAGCGGCTCTGCATTTTGGATTGCCCTTGGTGGTGACCAAGGTGGGAGGATTGGCCGAGGTGATGGAAGGAACAGGGGCGGGAGAACTATGCGAACCCAACGCGGCTTCCTTGGCAGCAGCCTTGCAGCGCTTTTGTACCGCAACTGATCATGGTGTGTACCGGATGGCGATGCAACGTTTAAGCGAATCTTACGGTTGGGAACCCTTTGCCAGGGAGGTTATGGCGTTGGCTCAGGAGGCCGCATTGTTGCGGGCGTGATCCGAGAGGAATTGGGCTAATCCTTTGTCCGTGAGGGGATGATGGAGCAGGCCTTCGATGGCGGATAGAGGACAGGTTACGACATCGGCCCCCGCTTCTGCGCATTGCACGATATGCAAGCTACTTCGAATGGAGGCCGCAAGAATTTTGGTGCTGTAACCCTGAACTCGGTAGATCTGAACAATTTGGGAAATGAGCTCAATTCCTGCCATATTGATATCGTCCAGCCTTCCAATAAAGGGTGACAGGTAAGTCGCTCCAGCTTTGGCCGCGAGCAATGCCTGTCCGGCACTGAAAATCAACGTGCAATTGCTCCGAATACCCTCCTTGCTGAACGTCGTAAGAGCGCGGACCCCGTCACGGGTCATCGGAACCTTGACCACGATGGCGGGGTGAAGGGCTGCCAAAGCCTGTCCTTCCTGGATCATGCCTTCGTAATCCGTTGCAATGACTTCCGCACTCACATTTTGTCCCACGATTTGACAAATGTTGCGGTAATGCTCCATCACAGCCTCTTTACCCTTGATTCCTTCTTTGGCCATCAGGGAGGGATTGGTCGTGACCCCATCCAAGATGCCCAATGAACGGGCTTGACTGATTTGGTCTAGATTGGCGGTGTCAATAAAGAATTCCATGACATATTTTTTTAAAAAAATAAGGGTAAGCTACTTGCATCGCACCGCTACAACCGCCTACCCTTGCTGTATTCCTACCCTGGGGGATTAAGCAGGAGCTGGTCGTACAAGACTTACCCTCGCCGCAAAGATAACTTATTCTCCTATCTAATTGCCTTATGATTGAGGTATTGGATTGGTATAGCATTGGTTGTGGTCTAAATTTGAAGCCTATAATCATTCGATATCCTCCTCCAACAAACTATTCTTATGTCCACCAAAAACAAGGCCTATTTCGATGAGCTGCTTCACCAACTCCAGAAAATGGAGGATAAAATGGCAGTGGGCGGTGGCGCCAAAGCCTTGACCCGCCTCAAGGAGAAAGGCAAAATGTCGGCCAGAGAACGCATTGCCGCTTTGCTTGACCCGGGCACCGCTTCAGTGGAAATAGGAGCTTTGGCCGGATGGGGCATGTATGAAGAGGAAGGCGGTTGCCCATCTGGGGGTGTGGTGGTGGTTTTGGGCTATATCCACGGGCGTTTGGTGGTGGTGGTGGCCAACGATGCTACGGTAAAAGCCGGCGCATGGTTCCCCATCACCGGAAAGAAGAATTTAAGGGCGCAGGAAATAGCGATGGAAAATCGTTTGCCCATCATCTACCTCGTGGACAGCGCTGGAATTTATTTGCCGTTGCAAAATGAGATTTTTGCAGATAAAGAGCATTTTGGGAGAATTTTTCGTAACAACGCCCGCATGTCCTCTATGGGAATTGTCCAAATCGCTGCGGTTATGGGATCTTGTGTGGCCGGTGGGGCATATTTGCCCATCATGTCGGACGAAGCTTTGATTGTGGAAGAAAGTGGTAGTATATTCCTTGCCGGCTCTTACCTTGTCAAAGCTGCAATAGGAGAAGAAGTCGATAACGAAAAATTGGGAGGGGCCTCTACCCATTGTGAAATTAGTGGCGTGACGGATCATAAAATGCCCAACGACTCCGCATGCCTTGAGCGGATACGGCTTTTGGTGAGTCAATTAGCGGAGCCTCAGCGAGCTGGTTTTGACCGAATTCCATCCGTTGACCCTGCCAGGCCAGCGACGGAACTTTATGAATTATTTCCGGCAGGAAACGCTAGGCCTTATGATGTGTTACCCTTGTTGGAATGCCTTGTGGATCAGGGATCCATGGTTCCCTACAAAGAACTCTATGGTCAAAGCATTTGTTGCGTTTATGCCCGCGTCGATGGCTGGGCTGTGGGGATTGTGGCGAACCAACGCAAGGTAGTCAAGAACGCCCAAGGTGAAATGCAATTCGGCGGCGTGATCTATTCCGATTCCGCAGACAAGGCGACTCGTTTTATAGCCAACTGCAATCAGCGGCGGATTCCGTTGGTTTTCTTGCAAGATGTAACGGGCTTCATGGTTGGTTCTCGATCTGAACACGGGGGCATCATCAAAGATGGAGCCAAAATGGTGAACGCTGTTGCGAACTCTGTGGTTCCCAAATTCACCATCATTACCGGGCATAGTTACGGTGCTGGAAACTATGCGATGTGCGGTAAAGCCTACGATCCTCGTTTGATTGTAGCATGGCCCTCGGCCGAAATTGCCGTTATGGGTGGCGAGCAGGCCTCCAAGGTACTTCTTCAAATTCAAACCTCGGCGGCCAAGGCCGCAGGCAAGGCGATGGACCCTGCCACAGAGCAAAGTTTGTTAAAAGATATACAGGCCAATTACAAGGCTCAAACCCATCCACAATATGCCGCGGCGCGTCTATGGGTTGATGGAATTATTGATCCGGTGCGTACCCGCCAAGTTATTTCCATAGGGATCGAGGCTGCCAATCATGCGCCCATTACCGATTCCTTCAATATGGGTGTTTTGCAAGTCTAAACGACCTATAACCTACCGGTTAAACCGGTAATGCTCAGGATTCTGCTTGTTCCGCGGCGATTGATTCCGAAAGGGATACTCTAGCGATCCGCTTTGGGTTGCTGTAAGAACCCAAGGTTGTTCCCTTGAGCTTTTGATTTCTCAAGGTGGATTTGATTTTGTTCTTCGCGGCTTTGCGCTTAAGGGTACTTACGGCCATGGTCGTGAATTTCAGCGGTTGGAGGAGGGCAAAGATAATCGGATTAGGCTGTTCTTGGCAGATGCCAAGTCCCTAATATCCGAGAATTTTAAGAACCTGCTTGCTGCTCTGCTCTTCCTGGAAGAGGCGATAATCCATTTGATTATCCTTGGTTTTGCGGATCAAAACATGCCTGGGGGTGGGGATTAGGCAGTGGTGGATGCCCCCGGTCCCACTTAAGGTTTCCTGGTAGGCTCCGGTATGAAAGAAGGCAAGGTATTGGGCCTTTCGGGTTTTGGGCATCCAAGTGGAGGCGTTGTTGGGCTCGGATTTGTAATAATCCAGACTGTCGCAGGTTATCCCTCCAATATTAACCCTTTCGTATTCGGCATCCCAGTTGTTGAGGGGCAGCATAATAAAATTTTGGTTCATCGCCCATACATCGGGAAGCATGGTAATCATGCTACCGTCCACCATCAACCATTTTTCCCTGTCGTTTTGTTGTTTTCTGGCGAGGACCTTGAAGATGATTCCAGAGGCTTCGGCGACGGTATAGGATCCAAATTCTGTGACGATATCAGGTTCAGGAACACCATTCTCGTTGCAGATCATTTTGATTCGACCGACGATTTCGCCAACCATGTAGGTGTAGTCGTATTTGAATTCGAGGGAATTCTTGAACGGGAAACCGCCACCTATATCAAGCATATGAAGGTCTGGGCAAACTTTACGAAGCTTGGCATAGGTGAGCACTAATTTTTCCAACTCATTCCAGAAATGAGGTGTATCGTTGAATCCAGAGCTCACAAAGAAATGTAACAATTTGAGCTTAAATCGATTATCTTGCTCAATCTTGTGTTGATAAAAATCCAAAATTTCATCGGCACGAATCCCAAGGCGACTGGTGTAGAATGGGAAATCTGGCTTTTCCTCGGCAGATAACCGAATACCCAATTGCATTTCAGATTCTACCTCGTTGTCGTAATAGTTGAATTCTTCTTTATTGTCCAGTACCGGTATAATATTACGAAATCCATCGTGAAGCAGGTCGACGATATTCTCTTTGTACAACTCCTTTTTGAATCCGTTACAAACGATTATGATATCTTTGCCTACCAATCCCTTGCGTTCGAGGGCTTCGATAATGGGGATATCGAATGCAGAGGAGGTTTCCAGTTGAATGTCATTCGCTAAAGCTTCTTCGAGAATGTGGCGGAAATGGGAGCTTTTGGTGCAGTAACAATAGGTGTAAGTTCCTTGGTATTTATGCTCAACCATAGCCTGCATAAAGATCTTTTTGGCGCTTTGAATCTTTTGAGAGATTAGCGGCAAATAGGTGAAGCGTAATGGGGTTCCGAAGGTTTCGGCCAGTTCCATAAGGTTGATGTCATGGAAGTACAATTCGTCTTCCAATAATTTCCAACCATCTTGAGGAAAACCCACGCTAAGGTCCAAGAATTCTGCGTAGCTTTGCAATGTAGGCTATTTGTGGTATAAGGCCGGCAAATTTACAAGTTTATTCAAACCCTACACCCTTTTTTATCGGATTTCATTATTTAAGCTTGCTCAAGCCATGTCCCGTCTGCATCTGATTGAGGTTCGTTCCGAACTTGGGGCAGGTACCCGTGGGGCTAGTTTGGGAATTGATGCCATCAAAATCGCTGCTTACGACTTCGCAAGCAAATTTTTTTATAAAATGCCTTCCACGGTAGTGCCCGATAGGAATGACTTGTTGTATGGATCGGAAGGATCTCCTTTTGCAAGGTATCTGGTCGGGGTGGCCGAGGTTATGCATAATGTGCGGGATGCTGTGTGTGAGAGCCTTCTTAGGGATGAAT
The DNA here is from genome assembly GCA_016872225.1 of Sphingomonadales bacterium. GTDB lineage: Bacteria > Bacteroidota > Bacteroidia > UBA7662 > UBA7662 > SYHX01. The sequence continues at coordinate 13,832 of VHAW01000034.1, forward strand.
ATCCGCTTATTTTGGCCGGGGATCATAGCTCAGCCGCCGGGACCATTGCCGGGATCCGAAAAGCGATGCCCAATCGTCGATTGGGCGTGATATGGATTGATGCCCATGCGGATCTTCATTCTCCTTGGACGACCCCATCTGGCAATTTGCATGGCATGACTTTGTCAGTGGCTTTAGGAGAGGATCATCGTGACGCAGCGGTTCGC
>VHAW01000035.1 GCA_016872225.1 Sphingomonadales bacterium
CCGTACCCAGTTCACGAATATTCATAAGTTTGTAGGTGTAAACCCTGGCATCACGTCCTTCGATGGGGCAATTATTATCAAAGGCATTTATCTGAAATTTATTGCTGGAATTCTGAACCCCGCATATCCCGAGACTCTTGGGAAGGTTGGAGCAATCGGTAGCCCAAACTAATTTCACGCCGCTTTGTACGAGACCAGAGAAACCGATTCCGGCTGGTGTGCCGTTACCGTAATTGATAGTATTAATGGGAAAAGCTGGTGGATTGGGTGGCAAGGAATTGTCTGTGATGCGTTGCAATCTAGCGCAAGGAGGTTGGGCACAATTGTTAAGGGCCGGAAAATTGGTGGCCAGCTGGTTACCACGCACAAAGACATTAACGGTTTCTTGAATCGGTATCCATGTCGCAGGATTACTGGGGTTCCCTGACAGGGACGGAAATGCATCATACACATTAATAAAACTCTCGATGGTATCCCCCGCATAGAAAGTGCCTTCAAAAGTAGGCAACCCCCCAATCGCTGGAAAAGGAGATTCAATAATGGGCGGGCGCTGGCTGAAGATGCCCCCCAAGGGACCACTGGGGTTGAACACCGGTGGAGAAACCGGAGGATTTGGCAAGATTTTGAGGCTGAAGTCCCGGTAAACTTCGGCAATCTTCTGGCCACAGCGGAACGCCGAAACCTTGATGATGGTGATAAACGTGCCTAGGGTGGTTGGTTTGTACACGATTTCCCCGGTCGTCAAGTTGATAGGAAAATTGGCGGCACTAACCAAGGGTGGTCCCAACAAACCCGGCAATGGATTTCCTTGCGAATATCCGTTGTTATAGGAATAAGGGGCACTTGGGGAAGCGCCGAGGGGAAAATCAATTCCAAAAGAAGTACTATCTAAATCCGCATCAAAAGCCAAAGACTGAAGAAAGATCGTGTCTATTGGATTAAGGATTGAAAATGCAGTAGGATCAGTAGCAAATTCAGGTGATTTATCGCAAAGTTGGGCAGGTGTAAGCGTAACATTGGTTACAGGATCACGGTAGGGAAACATTTTCACAATCAACGTTTGGGTACCATTTGATGCGGTGCTATTGTTGATCTCTGGGCGGCAACAAGGAATGCCATTTACACTTTGGGTTGTGTGAAACGTGTAGCCCGCGGGAGGCGGCGGTCCGAGAGCAGAAAGATCCACCGTTCCCCTAAAAATATAACGGGCTACCGATCCTTGGTTTTGGTTGGTGGCGGTGGTTGGCGGGTTGCAACTCAAGTAATTGTTTCCCGGGCAACGAGGAGAAATGTCTTCTGGTGAACCAGGCAGAATAGGCAAATTTGTGGTACCATGAGGTCCTTGCAAGGCCAATGCCGTTTGTGACCACGAAATGCCGGCACAATCCCTATAAACCTTGATAGTGAATTCAAAAAAACCACCCCCTAAACATCGATAAGAAATTTCGCCTCCGAGAAGGTGAGAAGCCTGCATTTCGGGTCTATATATCAAAGTAACCATCAGGACCATCACGGCAATCAACCAAGCCTTAGATATTGACTTCATAGAAGATTTATTAATGTTCCAAAATACAATAGAAAACACACCCATGAAATCAGATATGCAGAATTTAGACCATTTTAATATTTAGGAAACTTGGGTAAACCATCGAGATTTTCCATCCAACTGGCGTAGTCCAGGTAGCGCAAAGCAGTTTGTTGCATAGACAACAATTGCTCGGGGTTAACCTTTTTGACAGCCTTGGCAGGAATCCCTGCGTAGATATGCCCAGATAAACAGCGAAAATTTTCGAGAACCACGGCCCCAGCGGCCACAATGCAGCCCCGTTCCACCACCGCATGGTCCATCACGATAGCCCCCATACCGATCAATGCATCATCTTCGATGGTGCAACCGTGCACGATGGCTCGATGTCCAATGCTGACCCCCGATCCGATGCAAGTGGCTGCCTTGCGGTAGGTGCAATGGATCACCGCACCGTCTTGAATATTGGTGCGGTCGCCAATGCGAATGGAATGAACATCTCCACGGATGACCGCCTGAAACCAAACAGTGCAAGCATCCCCCAGGATGACGTCCCCTGTAAGAGTGGCGTTGGGGGCGATGAAACAATCCTTACCCCATACAGGCCGGATTCCATTCACGGAAACGATAAGGGGCAATTGTTTGGAGGTAGTACCGAAAGGTTGGCTCATGGTATCGTTATGGATTGTGGAGTAGGAATCTTTATCAAATGAAAGATAAAACTGACTTGACCCCGAAATTTAAAGCCATGGAGTCCTTAAATAATTTGCCATCGTATACACGGGCAGAATTGGCCTTGCGAAACGGACAAGATCGACCTGAGATTTGGCTCGCTTGGGAGGGGATGATCTATGATTTAAGCGAAAGTCGGCTCTGGAAAAACGGCAAGCATTACGAACACTGGGCAGGCCAAGACCTTACCGATGAACTGGCAGAAAGTCCGCATGGTCGGCGTGTTTTTGAAGGACGTGTGCCTATTGGAATTTTGGACCAACAGACATGAAACTACGGCTGATTATGTAGCCAATAAATTGATTTACAGGAAGTTATTAAGAAATACCTAAGAGGCAACCAGGGCTTCCATATCCGCATCCACGAGGATACGACCGCAATGCTCGCAAACGGTGATCTTTTTGCGCAAACGGATGTCCATCTGGCGCTGCGGGGGAATATGGTTGAAACAACCACCGCAGGCGTCTCTTTGTACACTCACGACCGCAAGACCGTTGCGGGCATTTCCACGAATACGCTGATAGGAAGATAGTAACCTCGTCTCGATTTTCTTGGTGGCTTTCTCCACCTCTTTATTAAGATTTTTTTCTTCTTCCTCGGTTTCAGCAATAATGCTGCCCAATTCGGTGCGCTTCAATCCCAGATCGTTACGACGACCTTCGAGTTGCTCCATCAAGTTTTGCAAATCCACCGTACGAGCTTCCAGTTGATGCTTGAATTCCTTGATTTTTTTCTCGGCAATTTGGATTTCCAAGGATTGGATTTCGATTTCTTTGCTCAAAGCATCGAATTCTCGGCTGTTCTTAACCCCCATAATCTGAGTTTCGTAGCGGGTTTTGTGCTGTTGAGCCACTTTCAAACCGGCTTCTTTCTCAGCAATCAAGCGCTTAATTTGTCCGATTTCTTCATTTTGGCGTTCCAACCTGGTTTCCATCCCAACGACCTCATCCTCTAAATCTTGCACCTCCATCGGGAGTTCTCCCCTGTAGGTACGAAGGCGATCGATCTCCGATTCTAGATGCTGAAGTTTGAACAGGTTAACCAGTTTGTTTTCGACGCTATGATCCATGGGTTTCGTTTCGTGATGGGAAATATTGAGTGGGGTTCTGTGAACTTCGGGTTTGAAGGACCGCAAAGGTACTGAAAAATGGTTGAATTATGGCCTGAATCCGTTCGATGACAGGAATTTCGGTTTCTGAATGACCAGCCTCCACAAGCAGCAATTGATCCATCACATCCAAAAAGTGATGATGCTTGACTTCGGAAGTTAAATAAACTTGGGCCCCAGCGGCTTTGGCTTTGGGCCATAAATCAGCCCCTGAACCACCACAAAAGGCAATTCGAGTAATCTTTGGTGGAAAGAATGTTGATTCTGCAACAATATTAGTGTGCCTGAGTGGACAGCCCAATGTTTTGTAGAACAGTGCAAGCAGCTCATGGACATGCAATGGTTCAGGCAAATCACCAACCATTCCGATGCCGTAATATGGCGCGATTTGTTCCAAGGCAATGATTTGGTAGGCCACTTCCTCGTAGGGATGGGCTCGCTTCATGGCATCCACCACCTCATGGGTTTTCCACCGCTCCAATACCAGTTCCAAACGAATTTCCTCCACGAGTTCCCTGGTATTCAATGACCCCAAATGGGGATTCGCTCCCTCCAAAGGCTTAAACGTTCCCGTTCCCTGGACCCCGAAGCTGGCCTCGCCATAATTCCCAAGGACCCCGGCACCCGCTTCAAAAAGAGCATTCCGTAAGGATTCAGCGTGCTCTAAAGGCACATAGACGACCAATTGCATCAGGGGAGCCTTCAACGGTTCCAGAGCCTGCCGGTTCAGTAAGCCCCAAGCGTCAGCCAAAACACCGTTGACTCCGTTGGGCATGGCGTCCAAATTGGTATGGGCCGCATAAGCGGTCATGCCCTTCTCGAGCAAAGTGTGTAACAAACGCTCCACACGGGATTCCTCCCCCAACTTACGCAAAGGATGAAAAAGCAAGGGATGATGCGTGACCAGCAAGTTGCAACCGCGTTGTTCCGCTTCGTGAATCATCCCCTCCGTAACATCCAGACCTACCATAACCCCTTGGAGTTCGCGGGAAGTCCGGCCACACTGTAAACCGCAGGCATCGTAAGCCTGCTGCATTCCCTTGGGAAATAATCGATCAAGAAGATGAACCGCTTCAGCAATAAGCATAGTCTTCGGCAAAAAGTATGGTTTAAATGGATAAAGGTTCGGTAGAGAACCTTGAGATTAAGTAAATTGAACCAAAGAATCAAAAATAATCCAGCATCTTACTTTTGCAAAACAGACCCCGCCTATCTTACGAAACTGCCCCGTTGAAAATTCAATTTCTTTCTCGTATTCAGGATCAGCCTTGGCTTCGACCCCTGCTATGGCCACTGTCCCAATTGTATGGGCTAATCACTTTTCTGCGAAACGTAGCCTATGACCGCGGTTGGCTGAAATCCCACACACCGGATATTCCTTTGGTCTGCATCGGCAACATCAATGCAGGCGGTTCGGGCAAAACACCGCATACCGAACTTATTGCGGCCTACCTGTTCGAAGTCCTCGGTCCTGTGGCTATCCTTTCAAGGGGCTACGGTCGGCAAAGCAAAGGTTTTCATTTGGCCAAGGCGGGGGATACCCCGGCACTTCTTGGAGACGAGGCCCATATGCTCCATGCCAAATTACCCTTCATCCCCCTGGCCGTCTGCGAAGACCGATTGAGAGGCATTCAACAACTGCAGGCCCTTCATCCTGAACTAAAAGCCATAGTGATGGACGACGGATTTCAGCATCGCCGGGTACGACCTCATTGGAATATTGTGTTAAGCGATTACAGCAAGCCATTCTTTGACGACCAGTTACTTCCAATGGGTGGATTGCGGGAATATAAAACGGCGTACCGCAGAGCCGATATGATTATCTTCACCAAATGCCCTGCAGCCATAAGGCTCTATGACCGTAAATACTACGGAGGCCGCATAGCTGACTTTTCCGCTGAACGCATTCTTTATTCCTCCCTGATTCATTTAGAACCAATATTCATGGAGCCCTTTGAGCAAATTACGCTTAATCATGATGGCCATTATTTATTAGTCACAGGAATTGCTAACACTGATTTGTTATGCGATCATCTCAACAATATTGGATTGATTTATAAACATCTTGCCTATGCCGACCATATGGAATATTCCCCCAATGTTTTACAAGAAATTCAATCAGCCTTTGAAAACCTGCATAGCCCCCACAAAGCTATCCTCACGACCGAAAAGGATTTTGTTAAACTCGTTTCGAATACCATATTCTTCATACAGAACCGCATACCCTTGGCTTATATCCCCATAGAAATTGATTTTCAAGAACGCGATCGCAAACAATTGCAAGTGCATTTGAATAATTTCGCTGAGAAATGCCGAGAAAGATACTGAGCGCGAAGCGATATTTGGTTTACGGGCCATGGGTCGTCCTCTGGGGCACCCTCCTGAACACGTCCAACACGCTGGCCCAGTCAACGGGGACCCCATGGTCTGAATCTCAATCCACATGGTCCATGCGTGAACTGGCGGGATTCTGCTTGGATACCACACTGTTCCAAAAATGGATCCATAACCGAGACACCTTGGATAGCGATTCTACCGAGCTCTTTTCCAGGATGGTGCAACCAAGCGCCAGCGGATATGGCCATGAAATCCATACTGGTGGAGTAGGCTACCCTTCCACTTCCTTGTGGTGGAATCCCAAGAATGGAAATTCTGAATCGAACAGCATGGGGATATTCAATACCTATATGCGTCAGTATAATACCTTCTACTTCCCAATCATTCCGATCACTCGTATTGAATTTCAAGCCGGAGGAAATAATTTACAAATTTTTCAACTCAATCACCACCAACGGATTGGACCCTCCCTGGGTGCCGGAATACAATTCCGCAATATCACCCACAATGGATTTCTTCAACAATCAGGATCAAAAATTCGTAACACAGATATGTATATCGTCGGCAGTCTACGGCCAGGCAGGCATTTTATGCTCGCCTCCTTGCAAGTTTTGGCGGCTGATATTAGCGAAAACGGAGGGATTACCTCCAATACTCTACCTGCTGCTTCCGGATACAACCCCTTGAATTTGAACATTCACCTTCGAAATGCGGCTTCCAAACACCAAGCGGAAATTTGGAACCTGGAAAATCATTGGTCGTGGCGAGTTCATCAACCCCACTCCCCTCGTATGGTGCACCGTCTTCACAAACAAACGCTGCGCTGGCAATTCAGCGATGAAAACGTAGCCAACAATTTGGCCTTTTATCCGGATCCATCTCTGCTCATAGACAGCACCTCGTCAAGAGACAGCCTGAGACACTCCATTTGGACCCATTCCTTGGGGATGGAACACCGCAATGCCCAAGGCATTCTCGTTCAATACGGAGTGGAGTTTTCACACCTGCATTATTTCAGTGGCTCCGCGATACATTCTCCCAAGAATAGCCTACCGAATGCCCTGCGTTCCGATCTGGGTTTGATGACCTATGGGCGCTGGGAAATTCTTCGTAAGGGCTTTTGGATCGATTGGCGACAAGGACTGTACCACAACTTCTTGCCTTTGATGAGCAGCTTGAAATTGGGATGGCATGCCCTGGCCCACAATGAGAACCTTCATCAAGTCATCCATGATTCAACAAAGGTGATCGGCCATCATGTTCGAGGCAGGTTTCTAACCAGTGTACAGTTGGAGGCTTATGTAGATCCACCGACTTATGCTCAACGATGGATAAAGACCAATTCAATGGCTTGGAATTTGCCAGAATTACAATCCGCGCATGGCCTACTGCTCACCTCGGAATGGCAACCTCGTGGCCATCCCAAAGATCGTTGGATCCTTCGAATGGGCATGATGCGTCAACTGATTGGTCTTGGATTTGCGACTACAGACACCTTTCCCCAACAAAGCCTCTCTTCCATTCCCACCCCCCACATGACCAACAATCAAGAAATTGTAGCCTATTTGGGCCTGCGCTCTCTGGGTACCCTTCAGACCGGCAAGATTGGTCGCCTCCAGGGAGCTTGGCGATATCATCATTTGTGGCAATGGTCCAACAGCGAGACATGGGTTCCGTTGCCTTTATGGGCTTGCGATGATTGGCTGTATATACAGCGACGCACTTTAGCAGGATGGACATGGTTGGCCGGGCTGGCAGTTCGGTACCAAACTCCCTTTACGGCGCCCAATTACCGTCCTGAATTGGGCATGTGGACGTTGGGCCTTTCGGATCAATTAGGTAACAGGACAAGGGCAAGCGGTGATTATCCCGTCATGGATCTCCTTGCTGGAATCAGAGTCCAAAAGACGCTGCTCTATATCCGATGGGAACACGCCAACATGGGTTGGCCCGCGAACATAGGCCAACTTTCTTCTGGCTATCCCTTGGGCAACAGACGTTTACGATTCGGCTTGGATTGGAAATTCCTTGACTGAGATTCTTTGTCTAAAGTTACATCACCTTAGCCTAAGACGATGATACATGTCTTTGCGAAGAGGATGCTCAGGTTTTCTGCTTCTTCTTCTTAGCCGCTGGAAAAAGAATATTGTTAAGAATAAGCCGATAACCGGGCGAATTGGGATGCATACTCAATTCAGTGGGAGGTTCTCCGACCAGATGCTGGTAATCCTCCGGGTCATGGCCTCCGTAAAAAGTCCAAGTTCCCTTTCCAAAATTTCCGTGAATGTAACGAGCTTCATGAAGGCTTTTGGTTTCGCCCATAATGAGCACATCCGGCTTGATCAAATCCTTGTTAAAAGCCGTGGTCTGCCCCATAAATCCCTTGATAACCTGTTGATGATTTTGGCAAAGCATGGTAGGAACCACGTCCCATTTGGCCGAAAAATCAAACAAGGCAAAAAAATCTTCATTCTCCATCACTTGGCCTCGGGTATTGGTGACATCGATATCCGAAAACTCATACTCCAAGGGATTAGGCGTTAGCGTAAAGTCTTTGAAGCCGAAACACTGATCGTAATCCAGCCTCGAAGCAGCCGAAGCGTCAACAGGATCCCCATCATACATAGACTCACAGATATCCAAACCAATGGCCGATAGAGAGATATCATAGGAATCTGTTGCCGAACACATTGCAAACAAAAAACCACCCCCTGCCACAAATTCACGGATCCTTTGGGCAACTGCCGATTTGAGTTGGGAAACCTTGGCGAATCCTCTGCTCAAGGCTGTTCGTTCCGCCTCCGCAACCTCGGCTTGGTACCATGCCGCATTTCGGAAAGCAAAATAAAATCGCCCGAATTGCCCGGTGAAATCTTCATGGTGGAGGTGCAACCAATCGTACATCGGCAACTTACCATCCAGAACCTCCGGATCGTACACCTTATCATACGGAATCTCCGCATAAGTCAAGGCCATCGTCACCGCATCATCCCAAGGCTGTTTGGTGGGCGGAGTATACACGGCAATGCGTGGGGCTTTTTCCAATTTAACCACTTCCATATTGACCGCAAGATCCTGAATTTCGGTGAGTATTCCCGCGTAGGTGTTTTCGGGAATCACCTCATAGCTTATTCCCCGCAGTCTGCATTCGGCCTCCAAGCCCATTTGATGCGCCATAGTAAAGCTCCCTCCCCTGTAATTCAGCAACCACTGGGTTTCCATACCGCGACTAATCGCCCAATAAGCTACCCCATAGGATTTAAGGTGATCCTTTTGCCTCTGATCCATCGGAATCAAAATACGGGTCGCCTCAGCAGTATTCGCAATGCCGACCAGCCATAAAATGATCAGCCACAGAGATGACCTGAAGGAATTCGCAGACTTAAGGCCTGTATTCAATGCTTTGGGATGGATCGGCATAGATTCAAAAAAGAACAAGGAGAGAAGCAATGCTTCTGTGTTCTAGGGAATCTTGAAAGCAAAAATATAAGCACATAACTTTTATTTCCCTTCTCCTTTGAAAATAATTAACAGGGTATAAATCAGAATTTTGAAGTCCACCAAAAGGGAACGGTTTTCGACATACAGAATATCGTACTTAAACCTCTCAATCATCTGCTCCACATTCTCCGCATACCCATAGCGAACTTGACCCCAAGACGTCAAACCTGGACGGATCCGTAATAGATGCCGATAATGAGGAGCTCTCCGCACAATCTGATCAATATAGAATTTGCGCTCTGGCCGAGGACCCACCAGGGACATGTCCCCGATGAGCACATTCCAGAATTGCGGCAGTTCATCCAAACGCCACTTGCGCATCACCCTACCCCATGCCGTGATCCGCGGATCCTTCAACGATGAAAGTTGTGGTCCATCAAACTCTGCGCTTTCGGTCATGGAACGGAATTTGAAGATGGTGAACGGCTTCCCTCTCAAGCCAATCCTTAACTGACGGTAGAAAATCGGCCCTGGAGAATCCATTCGAACCCGAATCATGCAGTAAACCATGAGCGGAGACAGAATCAACAACGCCACCAAAACTACAACCTTGTCCAAAAGGATTTTAATGAGTTGCTGCCACGCTGGCATCACTTCGGGACGAACTTCGATCAGCAAAGCACCAAGAATTTGCTGCATTTTAACTTTTCCCAACAACAAATCATACATAGATGGTACCATTTTGATGATTACCCCCTCCGAACGAAGGCCTTGAAGGGCCAACAGCAATTTACCACGATCTCCAGGCTCCCCGGCAAGAATTACCTCTTCAATTTCGTAACGCTGAATGATATCGCCAATGCTATCCACCCCACCCAAATTTGAAAGTGCAGGCAAATTGAAGGCTTCTAATCTTTCAGGTCTATGGCCGTTGAGGTAAATAAAGCCCACAAAATCGTTCGCCGGAGGCAGTCCGGGAGCATTCATTTCACAGTAAATACGAACGGCCTCGGGGCCCGCTCCCACGAGCAATGTTTGAAAACGAATCAAACCCGCCTTCATCCTGGAAGTAAACCAGGTTAGCAAAATCATCCGAATCAATAGGGTAATGGCGGTATGCAACAATGCCCATACCAAAAAGCTCAGCAAATAAAACCGGTAATCGAGGACATAATCGTCCAAAATGACAGCAAAAAACAAAATAACTCCACCGATAATGACGGAAAATAAAAGCCGTCCCGCTTCGTTAAGCCTTGATTTTCGGTATATATCCTGATAAGATCCGGATAGTAAATATAACAATATCCAAACCCAAGGCAAGGTCAGCAAACCGGTAAACAATTGCAAATCCAAATCGGTATAATGAATGTCCCCAAACCAGTCTTTGACCACATAAATTTTACGGTAATAAAAAAACAAGGCCCAGGCAATGGCAGTGGCAATCCAGTCCCCGACGACAAGGATTGCTAAATCCTTATAACGACTTTTCATTGCAACCATTTGAGGTTATCAACCCGAACCACACCGGCACCTTGAGCCGTGTTAGTCAAAAAAGGCCTCATCATCAGGCGATATCGTGCTCCGTTGACCATGCCCAGGTAAGGCGTGAAATTGATGTATTGCTTGTTCCAATCTATCGATGGGGCTAGTTCGACAATCCACAAAGGATCACTGATGTCGGAACCGAGTTGACTTTGAAGGCCGATTTGCAACGGTATATTGTTACGATAATTAATTTCCAAGAAACATGGTTTACCAGCGGTTAATGCAATTTGATCAATACTTTCCGCAACGAGGTAAGGCGCCCTTTGATCCACCACCATTCGCAGGCAGGATGAACCCTCAAAGACAGAGTCGGAAAAGGATTCACGGAACAAGATCGTATCGGAGCCAACCCGAGCACGCATTCCAAAACCCAGATTATCAAAGTTCTCCATCCATAGGTAGCGCACAGAATTCCGATAGGTGATTCGCGGACGAAGCGTGTCTATTTGGCCTCTACGGAAGTTATGCAACGAATCCCACCTGCTGTAGAAAGGGTATATCGCCCGCGTTGCCGAAATCCCGTTCAAGTAAACCCCTGCACTCAACTGAAGATTCACCGGTCCTTCCTTCAACAGCGGTATGCGGGCCGGCAAAGGAAAGGCTCCTTGCAAATCCCCGTCAATAAAAACCCACACATCCTTGATGTTGGCAGACAAGGTCCCCTGTGCCTCAGGGCTGGACTCAAGCATCATGCTATCGATAAGTAGGTACGAGGGCACACCCTCATCCGGTTTGTACCAACCGCATCCGGCGAACCCCCACGAGATCAAAACACCCGAAATCAAGAACTTGGCGCTCCTTCTTCCGGCAGCACACCATGACTTCTCCGTGAAGTTCCTGTTCATCCCCATTAGGAATTTTGTATCCGATCTAAAATTTGGTAAGCCACTTTAAGCGCTTCATAACCTTCTTCGATGCTGACCGCCTCTTTCAATTTATGTTGAATGCAGTGACCAAAGGCGTCCAACTCGTCACGAATAGCATTGGCAGGCTCCAATTGAGGACGATCAAGAGCAATGTACCTCGAGGGTTTATCCGGGCCAAGATGAATTTCTTGCCAAGCCTTGTTGTTGACAGGCTGATCCTCGAGTTCAATGATTTCCAGCTCCTTGTCCAGGAAGTCCAGGGATAAGTACGCATTATTTTGAAACAAACGCATTTTACGCATGCTTTTCATCGAAATTCGGCTAGCAGTAATATTCGCAACTGTACCGTTGTGAAACTCGATTCGGGCATTGGCAATATCGGGGGTGGCTGAAACGATGGAAACCCCACTAGCCCGGATTTCCCTGATTTCGGATTTTACCATGGCCAAGACCAGGTCGATGTCATGAATCATCAAATCCATAACAATTGATACATCCGTCCCCCTCGGGTTATAAGGCGCCAGACGGTGGGCCTCCACAAAACGGGGTTGAAGACCCCATTCCGATGCCTTCCTGAAAACTGGATTGAAACGCTCAACATGCCCGACCTGAGCTTTTACCCCGGCCTCTCTAGCCACTTTGATCATTTCTGCGGCTTGGATCGTGTTTTCGGCCAAAGGCTTCTCGACAAATAAATGCTTCATGCGCCGGAGAGCAGCCAGGCCCAAATCGTAATGGGACAACGTAGGCGCCACTATATCGACGGCATCTACGCGAGATATCAAATCCTCCAAATCTGGATAGGGGGTGACGCCAAATACTTCCACAGCCTTGGCCAAAGCCTCGGGGTCAGGATCATAAACACCCACCAAATCAAATCGTTGGTTTAAGTCCAACAAACATTTCAAATGAATTTTACCGAGATGCCCTGCACCCAGCAAGGCGATACGAATAGGAGCAGGCTTGGAATCGGAAGACATCGGTAAACAAATTTAAGGCGTCAGGGCTCTAAATTTAGGACTTTATGCCAGCCCATACCGCACATTCCTTGCTTGACCTCCCCAAGCATCAGGGCCTGCGTCTACGCCTTATTGAAGAACTACGTGCCAAAGGGATTCGGGATCAGTTCGTCCTTAAGGCAATCATGGAAGTTCCCCGACATTTCTTTTTAGACCAGGCCTTGGCTGAAATGGCTTACCAAGACAAAGCCATGCCCATCGGGGAAGGTCAAACCATCTCTCAGCCATATACCGTCGCCTTTCAGAGCGAACTGCTCGCCTTGGAACCGCATATGAAGGTCCTCGAGATTGGCACAGGATCTGGTTACCAGGCCAGTATTCTGGACAAGATGGGCGCCAGAGTTTTCAGTGTAGAAACCATTAAGTCACTGCATCGATCCAGTCAGAAATTGTTAAAACATTTGAATTGCAAAGCCAAACTTTTTGTGGGTGATGGAAGTATGGGCCTGCTTTCCTATTCCCCCTTTGATCGAATTCTGGTGACAGCCGCATCGCCCGATATTCCTGATGCCCTGAAAAGTCAACTTCGAATTGGTGGCCATTTGGTCATCCCGGTAGGAAAATTATCCGAACAGACTATGCTCAAGCTTACTAAAATTTCGGAAACGGAATGGCACCAGGAAGCCTATCCGGGATTTCGATTTGTTCCGCTTACCGGAGAACATGGTTGGTCGTTTTGAAAGGATCTTAGACCTCACTGCGCTGGTCTCTGTCCAGATCTTTCTCTTTGATCGCCTGTCGTTTATCATAGGATTTGCGTCCCCTTGCCAAAGCAATTTCCACTTTGGCGAATCCTCTTTCGCTAAAATACAGCCTTAAGGGCACAAGAGAAAGACCCTTTTCCGTAATGCGGTGACGAATTTTTCGAAGTTCGGTTTTATTCAATAACAAATAACGATCTCTCAAAGGTTCATGATTGAGATAAGAGGCATGAGCAAACAATGCAATGTTCATGTTTCGGAGTACAAGTCTTTCTTGTTCAAAGCAAGCATAAGCATCGCTCATCGTGACTTTTCCGTCACGAAGGCTTTTGATTTCTGACCCCGTTAGCACCATTCCTGCTTCGAATTTTTGCAGAATTTCATATTCGAAATTGACCTTGCGGTTAATGATTTCCGGAACCGGCGGAATGCGGGTCTCTGTACGACTCATTATTCGCAAACAAAAGATTGCCAATGTGCAGATACCTTATCACGGGGCCACACCGTCTGACTGCAAGTGCCGTAAGCGACGAGTCGTTCGCCGACCCTTGCCTCCCAGGAACATTCCACCGCAACACCTTCCACCGCCACCAAGGTCGCCTCCAAACCAACGACTTGCCCCACCAAAGCCGGGGACCGGTGTTGAATGGTTAACCCGTGACCAATGCCTTCTTCATGAGCTACC
>VHAW01000036.1 GCA_016872225.1 Sphingomonadales bacterium
ATCGTGCTCAAACAGAACAATGCTGAAATTGGCCGTGATACCACCGATGCCCAAGGTATTTTCAGCCTAGGTAATCGTCCTGCAGGAACTTATACCCTGGAATACCAGACCAACAAGGCATGGGGCGGGGTCAATGCCACCGATGCCTTGGGCATTAACCGGCACTTCAGCAACGTGAGCCTCCTCAGTGGGCTGTTCCTGTTGGCTGCTGATGTGAATGCCAGCAACTCCATCAATGCCACCGATGCGTTGGTAACGGCACGCCGCTTCTCCAACGTCATCGCTACAATGCCTGCAGGGGATTGGCGATTTGAGACCAGTTCGCTTAACCTCATCAGTGGAAACACTTACAATAACCTGCTGTTACGAACGCTGACTTTCGGGGATGTGAACGGCTCCTATATCCCTCCGGCGAATTAGTCCCGCTTAATCTTTCGAAGCACCTTGCAGCACCAAGACGATTTCGCCTTTGGGGGGTTTGCTTTCAAAGTGCTTGGAGAGTTCTGCCAAGGAGAGATGGATTATTTCCTGATGTATTTTGGTTAATTCTCTGGCAAGACAGGCTTGCCTATCTTGGCCTAAAATCTCGGCCAAGTCCTTCACCGTACGCAGAATTCGGTGAGGGGATTCGTACAAAATGATGGTTCGGGCTTCGGTTTTTAATGCATTTATTCGGGTTTTTCTTCCTTTCTTGAGGGGAAGAAAACCCTCGAACACAAAACGATCGCATGGAAATCCCGACAAGAGCAAGGCCGGGAGGATAGCGCTGGGCCCTGGGGCGACATCCACCTTGACTCCATGTTGCAACAAATGACGTATTAACAAAAATCCAGGATCCGAGATCCCTGGAGTTCCCGCATCCGATACCAAGACCATTCGGGCCCCGGATTGCAACTGAGCAAGAATTTTATCAAGAATAATATGCTCATTATGAGCATGATAGGATTTCAGGGTAGCCTGAATGCCCAGATGCTTAAGGAGCATTCCGGTGGTTCGGGTATCTTCGCAGAGCACCAAATCGGCGCTCCGAAGGAGTTCTAGGCTACGGACCGTGATATCCCCCAAGTTCCCCAGCGGGGTGGAAACCACGCTTAGCAAACCGGTAGCCTTGGGCAGCTCTGTTTTCCTTTGCGTCACAACAATTCGCAAACCGACAAAGTATACGATTCCATCACTGGATTGGCCAGCAATTCTTGGCAAGCTTTGTGGGCCATAGATTCGGCATCGGAGGCATTGGAAGCCTGCAAATGCAAACGAATATGTTTACCGACACGGACATCGACGACGTCTGATAAATCCAAACGAGCAAGGCCAGTCAAAACCGCCTTGCCTTGAGGGTCCAGCAAGGCATCGTGGGGCATCACGTCAATTTCAACAAGGTATTGATTCATAACAAACGCAGAATTAGAATAGAAAAAGGAATGTATAAGATCATCACAACAAACAGGCCCAAGAATCCCCAAAAAATAACAGCTCCTACCGCCAAGATTATCAATACCAGGCGCAGCAATAGAAAACGATTCAACGGTTCAGAAGGCTTCAAAGACAACATCGGCAGATTCGAGACCAGTAAGGCTGATGTTCCCAAAGCGGCCAGAGCCAAATGCCAAGCCTCTAATTTCAAAAGCCAAGTCACCGGCCAAGACGAAAGCGAACCCAGAAAACCCATCCACAGCATCGCATGAGCCGGGGTAGGAAGACCCATGAAATGAGGCGTTTTCACCGTCATCAGATTGTAGCGTGCCAGCCGCCATGCTGAGGCAAGCGGTATGGCGGCAAAACAAAGCAACCACCAAGCCTCAACCTGGGCAGGAAAAGTCGGCATGGGCCACTGAGCATTTAACTCAAGAGGCCAGGGTGACATACCGTAGGAGGGCATTAGGCTGCGAGCGTGGACCATAAGCAAGGCTGCAGGCAGTAGGCCAAAAGAAACCAAGTCCGCCAAAGAATCCAATTCGCGACCCATGGCCGAAGGTGCTCGCAATAATCGGGCGATAGCGCCATCAGCAAAATCAAGGGCAGCGGCAATCGCAATGCAGTAAAGCGCCCACTCTTCCCCGCCGTTGAAGGCCCCCACCAAACCGATGCAACCGCATAGCAAATTGCCCAAAGTCATCGCATTGGGTACAAAGCTCCAAACCGTTTGACCCTCCGTCTGGTTATTCATAGGTCGAAAATACGGCTTTAACGACCAAGGAGAGGTAGCCACATGGTTAACCTTCCCGTTCAATCTGCAGGGCGTACTTTTGCGATAGCAAACCGTTTCCCTACACCATGCCCCTTTACAACCGCTCCATGTTCCGACAGCTAATTGCTATCCTTTTTATAGGATGCTGGCAAAGTCACCTTGGGGCGCATTCATTGGACATTAAAGACCAACCGTGGACGGATTGCATGCAGGCGTACTCAGAACCAAAAGAAGATTCATGCCTTGCTCAACCATGCTTGGTTTATTGGCCGGATTCCCTGTGTCAACCAGAAGTCCTCAGGCGACTTATGGGTGATTTGCCCATTGAGGTTGGAAATGTCCAGCGTCCAGAAATTTATTGGATGTTACAGAAGTGGGCCCTGTATCCCTATCGTTATGCAGGCTATAATGCCAAAGGCATTGATTGTAGTGGCTTGATTTGTGAAATTCAACAGACCGTTTACGGGAGACCTTACCGAGGGAGTTCTTCGGATATTTATTCCAAGCTGCAACGAATCCCCCGTCAGTCTCTTCAGGAAGGAGATATGGTCTTTTTCAAAATAAGGCGCAAAAGAATATCCCATGTTGGCCTTTACCTAGGCTCTAATAAATTTCTCCACATAACGACCAAGGCCGGCGTAATCATTTCCGACCTTGACGAACCCTATTATCAAAAACGTTACTTTGGCGCTGGAAGAGACCCCGAACCTCCACGATTTAGCCCATTATACGTACCACAGCCTGGTTTGAATACATCCCATCCCGCACCGTAATTATTTCATCTCGTTTCATTCTGAACCATCAACGCATGACTCCCGAAGAAATCCTGACCACTTTGCAAAAATCCATGCACGGCACCATGAGCGAAGCGCTTGGCATGGAAATCATGCATGCGGAAATGGGATGCATCACGGCCCGTATGCCCGTTGATCATCGAACCAAACAGCCTTTTGGGCTTTTGCACGGTGGTGCCTCCGTTGCATTGGCAGAAACTTTAGGCAGCATAGGGGCCAACATGCTGGCCTATCCTGATAAATATGCCGTAGGTATGGAAATCAATGCCAACCACTTGCGTCCGGTCAGCGATGGTTATGTAACCGGTACTGCTAAAGTAATCCACCAAGGATCTAGCAGCCACGTTTGGGAAATTCGTATCGAAGATGATCGTGGTAACCTTTGCTGCATCTCACGTTTTACGGCTGCTATTCGTCGCAATCCCTAAGAACGGTTCCTCTTGAAGCAAACAGATTTTTTTGACTGCGCAGAGCGTGCGGGATTGGGTTGGGTTTCCTACCGATTACCCTTGAAAAATGGCATTATAGCCGATGTACCCCAACACTTCATTGATCCTCAAGCGAAGGCCAATCGTCCTTGGTTGGAGGGCTCGCGTGATGGGTTCGTGGTAGCCCCTTTCAGCGTTACCCATGGCCCAGAACTGTGGCTCAATCCGTTGATTCGCTGGCAAGGATTCACCCCGAATGCACATGCCTTGCACACTGCGGAAGATTGGCTTGACCAAAGCAATTCCGTGAAGACGCAATTGGATGGGCCTGCTGAAAGTTTGACTGATTTAACAGAAGACCTAAGGCAAGCGGATTCCCAACACTACCTTGAATTTTGCAAATCAGTACGTCAGATAACGGATTTACTTCAAAATCAAAATCCCACAACGACCTTAGAAAAGTTGGCAGAACAAAAACCTCTCCAAAAAGTAGTATGGTCAAGGACAAGGCGCATTAAATTAAATCTTAAGGCGCACCCATGCCAACTCTTTGAGGCCCTATGTCAAGCCTACCCAACTTTGCATATTGTATTGCTTCAGCATCCAACCTACGGAATATGGCTAGGTTGCAGCCCCGAAACTCTTGTAGAGAAGCAGTCCCACAAAGTTCGAAGCATGGCCTTGGCGGGAACGCGAACGCCAACCGATAGCGTTATTTGGGGAGACAAAGAAATCAGAGAACAGCAAATCGTATTGCAATATCTTCAAGATCGTTTTGCCTTTAGAAACATACAAATTGCTTCGGAACAAACCTCCACAGTTCGAACAGGGCCTGTTGAACATTTGTTAAACCAAATTGAAGGGCCTTCGACGATTTCGTGTTATGAAATGGCACACCTGTTGCATCCAACTCCGGCCGTTTCGGGTTTTCCAATTCAGGAATCTGTTCGCTATATTCTTGAAAATGAACCATATAAACGACTTTTATATTCGGGCTATTGGGGCTATATCAACCCACAAGGGGATGGTTTGCTTTCGGTCAATTTACGATGTCTGCACTGGCAAAAAAACGATGTTACACTGTACATGGGAGTAGGGATTTTACCAGAATCAGATGCTGAGGCTGAATGGATGGAGACCTGTCGAAAGTCAGAAACATTGCTAAATGTTCTGGATGAGCTGGGGTGGATTTCTGCCTATGCGGAAATTAAAGAATAACGAATTCATTCAAACTTCATACCAGGTGAAATCGATTGCTCTACTTCAAATGTCCCAATGGCTATCCCGCAACGGGGTTCGGCATGTGGTCCTTTGTCCCGGTTCTCGAAGTGCGCCCCTTACGCTGGCCATAGCCCGTAGCGGATTGATGAAGATTTTCACCGGGGTGGATGAGCGATCTGCAGGTTTCGCAGGTTTGGGGCTTGCCTTAGGGACTCAACGCCCGGTGGTGGTGGTCTGTACCTCGGGCACAGCTTTGCTCAACCTTGGGCCTGCCGTGGCAGAGGCTTTTTATCTCCGCTTGCCGCTTGTGATTTTGAGTGCAGATCGACCCGCTGGTTATGAAGGGCAACAGCGGGGACAGGTGATTCGTCAAGATGGAGTTTTGGACCATCATTTGCGCGCGTTCTTTCGTTGGGCACCGGATGAGCCGGCTTGGGATGTTTCAAGTTCCGAAAAATTATTCGATCAAGCCTTCGCGACTGCGATGAACGAATGCGGTCCGATTCATATCAATGTGCCCCTCTGTGAGCCGCTCTATGAAAACCAAGAAATTGTTCAAACTCAAATCCACAGCCCTTCGATGGGCAACAAAATGACCTTAAAACAACGACAGATTAAATCGTCTATTGTAAGCAATCTTCAAGGCGACTTGATGAATGCTCTGGAAACTGGTAAAAAAATTTGGTTTTTAGCTGGTATGAATCGCCCCGATGAAGGGTTGCGGAACATCCTCCAGGACCTGCAGAATTTGGGTGTAGGTTGCATTTGGCATGAGGATTTGGCGAATATCAAGGCCGGCATACCCATTAGGGACGAATGGTTTAGAACTTCTCCGCTCGACGTCCCATCGCTTTTGATTTCATGGGGTGGGCCTTTGGTTTCCAAGCATTTACAATTATTTCTGCGCCACAATCCTCATTTCAAACACTGGCGAATTGATCCGCGAGGAGATTGCATTGACACCTACAATCGCCTTGATGGGGTTTGGAAATCCTCTCCTGAATTGGCGCTGAAATCTATTCATAACATTATTCAAAAATTCGTTCAGAAAAATCCTTTGACCACGCGTTTTCCATCTGATAAACCCAAGTCAGCCTTGAATGCTCTGGCCTTGAAATCAGTGGTAGATTTTGATCAGAAGATGCGTATTCGCTATCCCAACCTTCCATTTTCGGATGCCCTGGCGCTTTCTGTGGTCCTGCCTTACTTAAAGTATTGCAGAGTCCATTTAGGGAATTCAAGCCTGGTCCGTAAATTCTTGGCCCTGCCTTGGGACAAGTCCGAAATAAAAAGTATCCACTGCAACCGAGGAACAAGCGGTATTGAAGGAAGCGTCTCAACTGCTATTGGCGAGGCTTGGGCCCATCCGGAAGATTCCCTATGGATCTTGAACGGGGATTTGGCCACGGCATACGACGCTGGCGCCTGGATGTTGGAGCCAAGACCTTCCGTCAAAATGGTGATCCTCAACAATGGAGGGGGAGATATATTCCGAGAGCTACCGGGTTCCTCAATCCAACCCGAATGCGAACAGCTATTTGCAACACCGAGGAGCATCCAATGGTCATCTTGGTGTCAAGGATACGGTCGGCCGCATCGTTTAGCCACAGACCTCGATTCTCTGCGTGAGGGCCTGAATTGGTTATCGGCCCTTGAGGGCACCGGCTTTTTGGAAATCCTCACCCATCCCTCCCCAAACCGACAAGCCGAAAAAATCCTCCGAGAAGGGATTGAATCGTAGACCTAAACATTGAGACGGCCCTAAGCGTTAACCTTATGCACTTGAGAAATTCGGAAACCCAATACCACACCATCTATTCGAAATTTTATCCATGAGCCCACGCACCTATTCCTGGACACCCCTTGCTCACTTTGAAGAAATCAAGTTTGAATTCTGCGAAGGGGTAGGAAAAATTTCCATCAACCGACCGGAGAAGCACAACGCCTTTACTCCTCACACGGTGCAAGAAATGTCACAGGCGATGGAAATGTGCCGCCAAGATGCCCGTATCGGTGTAGTCGTCCTCACCGGTGAAGGGGGCAAAGCCTTTTGCAGCGGGGGAGACCAAAGCGTGCGCGGCCATGGGGGCTATGTGGGCAAAGACCAAGTGCCCCGACTCAATGTTTTGGACCTGCAAATGCAAATCCGCCGTATCCCCAAACCGGTCATCGCCATGGTTGCGGGTTGGGCCATTGGGGGCGGGCATGTCTTGCACGTCGTATGCGATTTGACCATCGCCGCCGAAAATGCCCGTTTTGGTCAAACCGGACCCAAGGTAGGTAGTTTCGATGGGGGATTTGGAGCCTCGTATTTGGCCCGCATCGTTGGCCAGAAAAAAGCCCGAGAAATTTGGTACCTCTGCGATCAATATGACGCCGCCGAAGCTTTGGAAATGGGCCTTGTCAACAAGGTGGTTCCTTTGGAAGATTTGGAAGAAACCACCATGGCCTGGACTCGAAAGATTCTCACCAAAAGTCCCATTGCGCTGCGAATGCTCAAAGCCTCCTTCAACGCGGAGTTGGATGGACAGGCCGGGATACAGGAATTGGCCGGAAACGCCACCCTCTTGTATTACCTAAGCGACGAAGCCAAAGAAGGCAAAAACGCCTTCATCGAAAAAAGAGATCCTGATTTTGACCAATTTCCCAAATTTCCCTAATGTTATACAAAACCCTTTTTATGACCAGCATCGCCGCAACTTTGGCCTGCGTTTCTCCTGACAAACAGCCGCAAAACGCTTTATCAGATCAGCGCTTTCACGACTTGACCTTTTTGGACATCCACGGCAAAACCCGCAGCATGTCGGAATTCAAAGGCCGCTACGTCTTGGTGGTGAACACCGCCTCCGAATGCGGTTACACTCCGCAATACAAGGACTTACAAGCGCTGCACCAACAATGGGGTTCCAAAATCACCATCCTTGGTTTTCCCTGCAATGATTTTGGGGGACAAGAGCCCGGCGACGAAAAGAGTATAGCAGGCTTTTGCGCCAAGAATTTCGGGGTAGAATTTCTGATGGCCTCCAAGGTCCAAATCAAGGGCGAAAATAGGCATCCCGTCTACCGCTGGCTTATGAGCAAATCCCTCAACGGACTTTCAGATGCGGAGGTTCGCTGGAATTTTACCAAATTTTTAGTCAATGGAGAAGGTCAATGGATGGCCTCGTTTCCGTCTTCGGTCTCCCCGCTGGACCCTCAAATCACCAAGCAGCTCCGCTAAAGGGATAAGCGTTTAAAACCGAATGCCGGCCTAAGGGCCTGCTTGTTTGCAGGGGCAATGAGACCCCTGCTTTTTTGTTACAGCGCCGTCAGCTTGGCGCAATCCCTGGCTCAAGTTTGGGGCCAATTACCGCCCGTTGCGCAACAAGGAAACCTTACGGCTTCGGTTCAAGTTCAATCCTTACGCCAATTTTACTGGGTCCGCGAATTGCCCCCCCATGACGAGGTTCCAGGAATCGGACGCCTGGGATACTTTGGCAGCGAAAAACCAATTACCCTTATTTGGAGAAATGGACCAGGGCCAAAATCATGGGTCCACAGCCTTCTTCCCAATACTTGGCAAAGTCAACCCACAGAGACCTCGATAAATTCCTTGCCAAAAAGCAGGGAAACCTCCACCATTCAAATAGAAATCGAATGAAAATCATAGCAATTATTTTGGTATTGTTATGGAATGGCCGTTCTGTTCTGGCCCAGAGTAGGGCTGTACAGGCGCGGGTTATGTACGGATATTCGGGATTGATTTTTAATCAAATCGGCACGCCTATTGTAAGCGGAAATCAACAAACCTACAGCATCAATATTCTAGACCCTCGAACCTTAGTCGTGGAAATAGCGGCCCCTACAAGGACGCCGTTAATGGTCCAGATTCAACCTATTCAAGAAATCTGGAACAACTCCGCTTCGCCACCGGCTTTTGTTCCCTTTGCTTGGGAAGCCGCCTTCTGCAACGAGGGCATCAATGACGAAAGAATTGCAAGGCGGCAAGCCATGCCTCTCAATGTCAATCAAAATCAATTTCAGTTTGAAATGAACGACTACCAAGCCATCCCCGGTAACCCCGAACCGGTTGAAAACCGTGTTAAAGCCTTTTTGTACGTATACGGTCGCTTAGGTCCTGTAGGGCAAGTTGCCCCTGGTTATTTCACCACCTCCATGAACATCGAGGTTTGGTATTAAACCATGCCAAACCGCTTTTGATGATTATAACACTCCATTTCTTGACCCAACCCATCTATTCTTTTAATTCAACCCTTAACCCCCCCCCAAACCACCTATGAAAAAGACCAATGCAACCCGAATCCTCATGAGCCTCAGCCTTGTTACAGCAATGCTTATGACTCATCGAATGTACGCTCAGAACACAGGTGTCATTAACACCAACCTCAATGTTGGTGCAACCGTTCTGGCCCAACTCAAGCTGACCAACGATGCCGATGTACAATTCGGTAATCTATCGGCAACAACGCCCGGGCACGTTTTTTTGTCCCCCACCGGAAACGCCCACACCAATACCGGGGTCAGCACCTCCGTTGGTAAATTCACGGTGGAAGGATCCACCACCGGTTCGGTCAAAGTGACTTGGCCCCCTAACATTGTTCTCAACTCTTCGGTGGGGAGCAATACCCTGATTTACAATTTGCAAGTCAACGGTAACGGAAGCGACCTGGCCTCCAGCTCCACCATCCTTGGAACTGGTGGCCTTGGAGTAGCATCCACGGCAGATATTACCCTTGTTACCGGTAAATACTACCTCTTTGTCGGCGGCAAAGTAGGAGGTACCGCAGGTAGTCCTGCCAACCTCAATGCCCAAGCAACGGGTGTTTATACCGGTATCGCCAATTTCCGTGTAGAGTATAATTGATTCATTATCTCACTCCTCAGTTGTGCGGAGGAGGTTTTATAAAAATTATAAGCCCTTGTTTTTCAAATCACAATCATGATGAATAAAATCATTTTGGTCATGAGTCTATACACGGTTTCGAATTGGTGCAGAGCTCAGGTTAGCATAGCCCCAACAGGCATCATGCTGGACGAGCAAGGTCAAGGCATCGTTTATATTGGCAACACGGGTAATCAACTTCAGGAAGTTCGCATCCAATTTCTCTTCGGCTATCCAGGACAAGATTCCTTGGGTGAAATTCAAATGGTCTATGGCGATACAGCCCGAGAAAAATCCCATGGCCTTGGGAATTCCCTCAAAGCCTATCCCTCGGCCTTCACGTTGCAACCCCAATCGCAACAGATGGTAAGACTTATCCTAAAGGAACGAAGTTTCCACGAAGAAGGCCTTTATTTCAGCCGAATCAAAATCTCATCACAAACCGCAGTACCCAAAGCTGGCGCAACGGACAGTTCCATTGTCGGAACCAGGGTTGCCTTTCGCTTTGAACAATACCTACCGATATTCTACCAAAAAGGAAAGCCTGAACCTGTACTCCAAGTGGCCCCTCAATCTTTACAATCGGATTATCGGTACGGAGCTCTTCGCTTTGATTATCAATGCACAAGTAATGCCCCTTACCTGGGACAGCTGCGTTACCGACTCGTTTCAGGACCCGCCAATTCCTCCGCGACAACCTTGAATGAACCCCTTACCAACAACGATAAGGTCACCGCATGGAAGGAAATGGAAATTGCCCTGTATTTCAACGGAAACCGCCGATGCCTTATGGCATGGCCCGAAACACTCGGTCCGGGGAAGCATTGCCTTGAATTGGAATTCCGTCGAGGGCGCAGTGATTTTCCTACCCTAAGTTCCGCAAAATTACCGGACTACCGTGGGCGTGTTCACTTTGAATTACCATGAAACAGAGGGCATGCATTGCACAGATTGTCTTGCCATTTGTTATGTATTATGTTCAAATCCCTGCGACTCCTTGACCAATTCCTCCAGTCCAAGAGATACGGTAGAATACCAGGTCGATGCACGCTATTCCGGATACCAAGCAGGCTTGCTGACCCTCCTCAAAACCGACAATGAAAACTGGTTTCCCTTGAAGCAATGGCTTGATCAGAGTGGTTTTACCTATTTTCATCTTTTAGATAATAATCCTGTAGGTCAAATAAATCAACTTAAACCCTTCGAAAACCGGGTTAGTCGATTCATGATAGGCGGAAACTCTCCGGTGCATTCAACGATATGGAAGATATCCACGGGAGACTTGAACATAAAAAAATATCGGCATCGTATGACGAACCATTTCGTTGACCAACACCAAATCGTATGGGTCAACAGTCATTGGATCGAGAAACAATACGGGATGACCACCAATTTCCGTGAACAAGCGTTGGAGCTCGAATTTGTTGGAACAACGACGGCGCCTGTGAGGGAATGGCACGATTACCATGCTCATTGGGACAAAGAACTTTCCACGAAAAACTCCATTCAATCGCGGAATTTTGAAGCCACTCGGCTACCAAAGGAGGAGGGCAAGTCCATTGAAATTTCAAGCTGGTCAGGGCGCTATCAAATCAATATCGAAAAGAGTCTTATAAACTCTTCCATGCAATGGGATGCCGTTGGTCATGCGGGTAAGGTAGGACTGAGGGTATTTGGTTCTGCAAAAGCCTCCTTGGAAACTTCGACCAACCTACAGCATAGCGAATCCAGAACAGGCCTTACCAAAACTCAAGTCCAAATCGAATGGCCTGGTTTAGAACTTGAATGGATGTGGACTTTGAAACAACAAATAAGCCTAACGGTTTCTCCTGCTTCGTTGTCAAGTTCGTGGAAAATAACAGGATGCAACTCCTTAATGAGCAGAACGATTGGCTTTGATGTTCCAAACGGCCTTCATGCAAGGCGATGGACCCCTCCTGATGCGATGAGCGAATGGTCCCTAAATTATGGACCATCCATGGCCCACCTTCATACATCGAGGACTTTACCAGCAACGGAAGACGCTCCGCCTCTTGGTGATAAGAAAAATCCTATCCCCATTTATCTCCTTCCAGGAACCAACCGAATTGATTACCGATTCATGAATTCTTGGGGAGGAATATCAAATCGCCACTTGATTTGGAATATTCCAAGCATAATGATTCCGCAAGGCCATTGGAATTACCGCTATGAAATTTCAGCACCTCTTCGAGTAAACGGAATGTTAGGCTACGGCTTAAAGCCTTCCTTGAGTCTTCAAGCGGAAGCCACCCTTCAATCCACCAAGGATACTATCAGGACCCCTGCATGGGTTGCTAAAGGATCTGCGATCTGGACTGCAGGACGAACATTGTACGGGCAAAGTGTATATGCGTTAAGCTACAACCATCAGCAATGGCAACAACACCTTCATTTCAATTTCAGTCAAGGCTTGCAAGCATCTCTCCTTTACCAAAAATCACGTCGTTTATTTCCATTCCCTATCGATACAACGCCAAGGAATCTTGCCCCAGATATTCGATCAAACAGCGACCTGTTCGGCTTCATGCCAAATGGCGAATCTTTGGCCCTGTCCGGGCTATGGACAGTTCCGCGCGGTTATGGACTTAAAATGCTTCGCATTGAATATCCCCTAAAAAAACTTGTTCAACCCAAATTTCGTCATAAAGAATACCGGGCCATCCTGCAATTCGAGGCTTGGAGACAGCAATGGCAATGGCAGCTTCCTCAACAAAGTTTATCATGGCAAGGTCGTATCCAGTTCAAACCATCCTCCCTTACTATGGTGTACCAGGCCATCGCTTATCAAGATGGATGGCAGGCTTTTCTTCAATGCCACCTGCGAGACGGCCACCACCTGGGTCTGTCCTACGCTTTGTCCCGACAGTCCTCTTTGCCTATACGATCAACAACTAATCTAAATGCAGGGAATTGGACTTTGGAATGGAAGTGGATAGGACTCCAAAGCAGCCGATCAGCGAGGGCACAAATAAACCCCGAGTCATCGCGCGTGGAATATAACGGACAGTTTGTCTTATCCCATAAAAATAACACATTACCTATAATCTCGACCAATGGATTAGCTCTGATTCACCTCCATTTCTATGGGGATCAAAATGCTAACGGAATAAAGGATCACGATGAAATAATCCTTGATGCCGCCGGAGGTTTTGAGGTACCTGCGGGTATCCCGTACCAAATCCTAACCAATGGGACAGCGCTGCTCGGCCCGTTTCCAAATCATAGTCATATTCGAATGCGACTTACACCCCATCACATGCGTAGCCCCGGTTGGATAACGGATCCTACTGAACTGGAATTAGCATCTATGCCGAACTCTACCCTCAAATACCAAATTGGTCTTTTGCGAAGTCGACAAATCATCGGTACCGTCGAATTCGCCGCCGATTCAGCATTCTTGAAAGAAAACTTCCTGCCTCAAAACAGAGGCGGGATTCGAATCCATGCCCGGCTTTTGAATACAGAGGACCAATTGGATACAGGAAGTATGTCCTTAACCCCACCGTCATTGCCTTGCGAAAGGCCCTACGCATCGAGTTCCGAATTGAATTCCAACCATCAAACTCTAACCCTGAGCGATGGGTATTTTGAATTCAATGATCTTATGCCTGGCATCTACAAAGTTTGGGCTGATTTATCCGCTCTCCACCGCCCTGGGTATCAATCCCAATGCGCTCCACAGGTCTTGGACCTACGTCAACAAGAAAGTCATGAAACAATTTTAGAACTCTAAACAGCTAACTATTTACCTAATTTCCCGGCGGATTGTAGGAGCTGTTGACATCCCCAAAAGTAATTCCCTTCAATACAAGGTTAGGGTATTGTATGCCGGATTGTATTTGAATTGTCGTGGGCATCCACAACCAATCCCCTGACCCAAAGGAAGAAATAATGTTCGAGAATCGGCGGGAACATATCAATGCATCAGTTGCGTTAACAGATTGGCTAGCATTAACATCTGCGGCTTGGAGATTCATTCCCAACAAAGGACTTAAGTTCGCAAAGTGACGATTAATCAGCAAGGCATCGGTCGCGTTGACCCCTCCCCAGGGCTTATTCGTAAGGTACTCTAACTCATAATTTCCTGCAGCCCGGAAGCCGAAATCGAAACGACCCAACAAATCCGTGGTATCTTCCACAAGAACCTGATTATTTTGTTTGAGACGAAT
>VHAW01000037.1 GCA_016872225.1 Sphingomonadales bacterium
AGGTTGCCCTTGTTCGGAAAATGGCCCGCTGCTGTGCGGTGGATGTCCCCAACTGACGCTCTTGTCGGAAGGTTGCCGGAAGGCTTCTAACCAAGCGAACCGCATCGCGGGGGTCTATGGGTTCGTTGGGCAAAGCATGGCTGGCCGTCCATGTGTTCAATAAACAAAAGGCGGCGAGCAGGTATATTTTCATGGTCTTGGATTTAGTCTTGCGAAAGTAGATGGGGAGAACCTTAAAATAGTGCACTTAAGTTAAGAAAAATTAGGCGCAAACGCTTTGGTGATCCTTAAAATTCGATTTGTACTTTTGAAATTCATGCATATGTCCCTCATGGTTCATTGGAACCCCCATCCTGAAATTTGGCCCGGTGTTTTGCCTGTTCGCTGGTATGGTTTGCTTTTCATGTCCGGTTTTGTGTTGGGGTATCAAATCCTCAAGCGATTTTGGATCAAGGAAGGCCGCCAACCTAAAGATTTGGATGATTTAGCGTTGTATGTGGGGGTGGGCACCATCCTTGGCGCCAGATTAGGTCATTGTTTGTTCTACCAGCCGGCGCATTATCTCAGTCACCCTATCGAAATCCTCAAAGTTTGGCAAGGAGGTTTGGCCAGTCACGGGGCAGCCATCCTGATCCCCATTTCCCTGGCTGTGTATGTGCAGCGAAATCCGAACTACAGCTTTTGGTGGATCATAGACCGGCTGGTGGTGGTGGTGGCCTTGGCCGGCGGCCTCATTCGTTTGGGTAACCTGATAAACTCTGAAATTGTTGGGACGCCAACAGACTTGCCTTGGGGCTTTGTCTTTGAACGCCTGGGGGAAGGATTTCCCAGACATCCCAGTCAAATCTACGAAGCGGCTTTCTACTTCTTAACCTTTGGCCTCTTGCATCGCTGGTATCATAAAGGACGCTTCATCACCAAACCTGGAGCCATGCTGGGGGCATTTTTGGTTTTGGTCTTTGGTTTTCGATTGGGCATCGAATTCATCAAGGACATTCAAGAAGACTTCGACACCGGCACGATCTTGAACATGGGACAATGGCTGTCCCTACCGGCCATTAGCTTGGGGTTGTGGCTGTGGTTACGGCCAGCTCATCCAGCGGCATCGAACGCATAAATTCCAGGGTAGCCTGAATGTAGAGGCTCCATTGTGCATCACCGGACGGCAACGTCACCTGATCCCCGTACATGACAACCCACTTGTGAAGAATAGGACCAATAGAATCCTTGCGGTACTTCAGAGCCCTGTTGGCCGTCAGCCATTCAATCGCCTGAACGGTCAAAGTATTTTCCAGCATAAAGCGTAAACGATTCACCCCGTTGGCGCCCATGCTCACATGGTCTTCTTGACCGTTGGAAGATGGCACCGTATCCACCACGGTGGGAGTCGCCAGTTGTTTGTTCTGCGACACCAAGGCAGCCGCGGTGTATTGGGCGATCATCAAACCCGATTCAACCCCAGAGTCTGTTGCCAAGAAGGGAGGCAAACCTCGGGTACCGCTTAACAAAAGGAAAATGCGACGCTCCGCAATGGAAGCCCATTCGCTGATGGCCAAGGCCGCATGATCGAAGGCCATGGCCAACACCTGCCCATGAAAATTTCCACCGCTCAAAACTTTACCCAAACGATGATCCACCAAAGGATTGTCCGTCACGGAATCGGATTCCACCTGCATGACCGAAGCCCATCCGTCCAGCACCTGCTTGGAAGTTCCGTGGACTTGGGGAATGCAGCGGAACGCATACGGATCCTGAACGGCAAGTCGAGGGATTTCCCGTAACAATGATCCCTTCCGAAGCAAGCGAATCTGCTCCGCCGCCCGCTGTTGACCCGCGTGAGGCCTGACTCGGTGAATTAATTCATCAAAGGGCTGGTCCGAAACCAAAAAGGCTTCGCAAGACAAAGCCGCGCAAAGGGTCGCCCAATGATCCAAACGCCTGGCCCGCATCAAAGCCACCCAGCCAGAGGCCAGCATGTATTGGGTGCCGTTGAGCAAGGCCAAGCCTTCTTTGGCCCCCAATTTGAGGGGCGTTCGACCCAGCAGCTCCAAGGCCTTCAAACCATGGATCCTCGACCCTTGATAATCGCATAAGCCCAAGCCCAACAAGGGCAAGACCAAATGAGCCAAAGGTGCCAAATCCCCCGATGCGCCTAACGAGCCCTGAGTTGGGACCACCGGTAACATATCGAGATTATAAAAGGCCAACAACGCATCAATGATTTCTGGACGCACACCCGAATAAGCCATCGCCAAGGAATGCGCCTTAAGAGCAAGCATCAAACGAACCACCTCAGGCTCAGCATCGGGACCACACCCGCAAGCATGCGATAACACCAAATTATATTGCAATTCTTCCAACCGATCCGCACCAATCCGGGTATTGCAAAGGGCTCCAAAACCGGTATGAATCCCGTACCAAATCTCTTCCTCGCGGTGCAGCCCTTCTTCAAGAAACACCCGGTTAGCACGGACTTCTTCCATACGATCTTCGGGCAACACCAAGGACGCTTCGGCTCGTGCCAAAGTGAACCAATCGGCCTCGGTTAAGCCGGTTTGTAAGGTAATGACCTTGGAACGTTGGGGCATATTTCGTTGTTTGTATTGGTCGTATTCTGCATTAAGCGTTGGAACCCATGGATTGGAGAAAGGCTGCATCGATTCGCTCCGGATTAACCTTCATTTGCCTATCGCCATGGATCCAATGCACCGTAACCTCCCCTTGAACCCATTCCCTTTCTCCCAGAATCACCATCGCCATCGACTCCATTTGTTGGGCATATTGTTGCGCCTTTTTAAATTTGCCGGTCCCGGCAAACCAATCCACTGCTAGCCCCATCGCTCGCCAACGTGCCGTCCAAAGTTGTGCTACCGCCTCCATGTCAGGACTAGTTGCATAACACAATATATCCAATCCTCTACCTACATCGTCGCGGAACAAACCCAAATGTTCCATGCCTTCCAAGATACGTTCAGCCCCAAAACTGATGCCCATGCCCCTCCAATCCGGAAACCCAAACATGGTCGTCAATCCGCTGTAATATCCCCCACCGCCCAACGACCCCAAACCCAAGGCAGGACTAACCACTTCCACCACGAGACCGGTATAATAATCAATACCCCGTACAAGGCATGGATCGAAGGTCAACTTCGAAGGCGTTGTGCCCATGCGCTCGTAAGCCTGGACCATTTGCTCTGTTTCGAGCATGGCCTCCTTGGTTTGTTCCATCAATATGACATCGTCTGCGCAACAAGGTTTCTGCATCCACTGCGACACCGCATGCCGATACTGATCCCAAGACATGACAAAACCATCGTCCCCCGCCGCGGGCACCAAGGACTGCAAGTGCCCAACAGCATCCGGACTCATGCCCAGTTGAACGATCTCCGGGCCCACCTTGTCCCAACCTTGTTTGTCCAATTTGTCCAATTGCGCTCCCAAGGCCGGCCAAAGTCCTGAGATCCCCCCCCAAGCAGCCAACAACGCCAACAGGCGTCGATCATTGACTTTAACCGCAAACGAACGGAATCCCAAAGACTCCAAAACCTCTTGATAAATTCGAAGTAATTCGGCGCGATGAAAGGTGGAAACCTCGTTACCCACGATGTCGGCATCGCATTGCACAAATTCTCTAAAACGGCCCTTCTGAGGGCGGTCTGCTCGCCAGACCGGTTGGATCTGATAACGCTTAAAAGGCCAAGCGATTTTGGGGTGATTCATCGCGACGTACCGAGCCAATGGCACGGTGAGGTCATAACGCAAAGCTTTCTCGGCGATCATGGGAACTAAAGCTTTGGCATTGGTTCTTCGATCAGCCCATAATCCCTCCTCGATAGCATTGGCAAAATTGCCGGAATTCAGAATATGAAAAATAAGTTTGTCGCCCTCATCTCCATATTTCCCGACCAGCGTAGTCAGTTGCTCCATGGCCGGAGTTTCCAAAGGACCGTAACCGTAGCGACGAAACGCCTCAGTGATGACCCCAAAGACATAGTGCCTACGCCGCATCTGGGAGGGACCGAAATCACGCGTTCCCCTGGCCAGTACTGCCAATTTGGGTTCCATAACCCAATAGAATTAAACGGTGGAGGTTTTGATTTTCTTGAGGATATCGTCCACAAATCCTTTGAACCTGCGATCGGTTTCCATCAAATCTTCGACGGTCTGGCACGAATGGATCACGGTGGAGTGATCCCTGCCTCCGAAATAGTCGCCAATCGCTTTGAGGCTATGTTTGGTAAGCTTCTTGGCGAAATACATGGAAATCTGCCTGGCTTGAACTACTTCCCGCTTCCGAGTGGAGGCCCGTAACAAATCCACCGGCAAATCAAAGTACTCACAAACCATGGTCTGAATAGAATCAATCGAGGCCTCCGTCTGCGTGTGCCGTGTGAAATTCTTGATAACAGTTCGGGCCAATTCCAGATCAGCTTGCCGATTGCTGAGTGTGGTGTACGCCATCAACGAAGTCAAGGCGCCCTCCAATTCACGAACATTCGAATGAATATTATGGGCGATAAAATCCACCACTTCCGCGGGCAATTCAATACCGTCCGCGTACATTTTGCTTTGCAGAATCGCGAGCCGGATTTCAAAATCCGGCATTTGAAGGTCGGCTGAGAGCCCCCACTTGAAACGCGAAAGCAGCCGATCTTCCAAACCGCGTAGATCCTTAGGGGGTCTGTCACTGGTCAGAACCAATTGCTTGCCGTTTTGATGAAGGTGGTTGAAAATATGGAAGAATACGTCCTGCGTTTTCTCTTTGTTGGCGAGATTGTGCACATCGTCCAGGATCAGCACGTCCATCATTTGATAGAAATGGACAAAATCATTGGCGGAATGGCTCTTGAGTGCATCCACAAATTGCTGGGTAAACTTCTCGGAACTGACATACAGCACCGATTTGTTGGAAAACAATTGACAAACCTGGTTGCCGATGGCTTGCGCCAAATGAGTTTTCCCAAGACCCGTCCCACCGTACAGCATCAAGGGATTGAAGGAAGTCGCTCCCGGTTTGGCGGCTACAGCGAGGCCCGCAGAACGAGCAAGACGATTGCAATCCCCCTCCACGAAGGAATCAAATCGGTAACGGGGATTAAGTTGAGAATCCACCTGCACCTTTTTAAGGCCGGGGATAACAAATGGATTCTTGATGGATTGGCCGATATTGACCGGCATCTGTACCTCGGGACCACTTTGCTTCCCTGTTCCACCGGGCATTTGAATCGTGTAGGGTCTGGCCTCTCCTTGATGGTGTTCCATCACGACGGAATACTCCAAACGACCATTGTGCCCAAGAACACGTTTAATGGTCTTATGCAGAAGATTTACATAATGCTCTTCTAGCCATTCGTAAAAAAACTGACTGGGAACTTGGATGGTAAGTACCTCGCCCATCATCTTGCTAGGAACAATAGGCTCAAACCAAGTTTTGAAACTCTGAAGGCTAATATTATCCCTGATGATGCTCAGGCACTGCAACCATGCTTGGTCTTTATCAAGAGTATTGACTGAAATAAGGGGTTGCTGGCTGGACTCCACGTGCGGTCTGTCTTAGGGATTGCAAATGTCTTACGAATTTCAACATGGAGTCTGCTAATTCAAAGCAGATCCTCTAAAAAAATGCGTCAAAATCGTAAACCCCTGAAAACGTGGTTCAAATTTTGGGGATGAAAATGTGAATTTTTTAGGGGGGTAAAATTTGCTTTTTTCAATTTTTCATTATCATAATGACCATCAGCAAATTACATTAACGTTAACGATTATGGTTTCGTTTAAATGGCGGGCGACCCTGTGAACCTCGGCGGGGTCCGGCGTAGGAGGGTTTATCTCCTCCACGCCCTGCTTGCTTGGCCGTTACCTTCAGTCCTCTGCCGCGAAATCGCGCACCGTCAAAGGAAGACTTGAGCTGATCCAACGAAGCTTGTTCACCTTCAATGGAGGTCCACGCGTCACCCAAAATAATTTTACCTAAATCTGCTTTCTGCAATCCGGAATGATCGAGCAGGAATTGAAGCATGCTGGCTTTGTAGAAACCGTCCTTGGTGCCCAAATTGATTTGGATGCCGGGTAGATCTTCGGCGTATTCCCGACGCGGGCGGTCGGATGTGCCGCTCATCCCCGCCGAGGATGGAACGCCCGCTTGCATTTCCGCATCGTTTTGCAGGGAATAGTAGTGGAAGAGACGCTCAAATTCCAGCCACACCAGCTTTTGGACGAGAGAATCTCGATCAAGGCCGTCGAGCATGGGCTGTAGATCCTGCATCAAGGAACCAATACGATCCAGTTTGGGGGTTGCTTTAGCGATTTTATCGAAGAAATGCCGGAGCTTGGTCTCTGCAATCTGCGAGCCTGATGGTACCATACCTTGTTGGAATTTGAATTTAAGCTGCTTTTCCATTTGGCGAAGACGCATCATGTCTTTGGGCCCCAGAATAACCATGGAAACCCCGGCTTTCCCTGCTCTGGCAGTTCGCCCGCTTCGGTGGGTGTATCCTTCAGCGTCATCGGGAATAGAATAGTGCAACACATGGGTTATATCCCGGACATCAATTCCTCTGGCGGCAACATCGGTGGCCACCATGAGCTGCAAAGAGCGTTCTCTGAAGCGGGCCATAACTTTGTCGCGCTGAACCTGAGACAAATCCCCGTGCAAGGCCTCCAAGTCGTAGCCTTCGCGGATCAATTTCTCGGTCAATTCCTGGGCCTCCGCCTTGGTGCGCGTAAAAACGATGCCGTACATCTCCGGGTGGGCATCAATGAGGCGCTTAAGGGCTTCGTACTTGCGCGAAAAAGGAACCTGGTAAAACCAATGCTCCAACCTCGGAGGAGGCGCCGTCCCAGCATCGCCGCGCAGGATCTGAGCGTTCTTCAAGAAACGGTCCGCCATTTTCTTGATTTCTGCGGGCATGGTGGCGGAGAAAAGCCAAGTTCTGCATCGACCCGCGGCATGGGTCATGATGTAATCCAAGTCATCACGGAAACCCATGTCCAACATTTCGTCCGCTTCGTCCAAGACCAAGGTCTTGACCGCAGCGAGATCCAATGCTTTGCGCTCCATCAGGTCCATCAGGCGTCCCGGTGTCGCCACCACCACCTGCACCCCGGAACGAAGCTTAGTGATTTGAGTATGAATTCCTGCACCACCATAAACGGCCAAAATTTGAATCCCCATCATACGCGATGAAAACTTCTGTAAATCCGAAGCGATCTGCACGCAGAGTTCCCGGGTAGGACTGAGTACCAAAGCCTGAATACCTTTGGCCTCCGGGTCCAAATGTTGAAGGAGTGGCAAACCGAAAGCGGCCGTTTTGCCGGATCCGGTTTGAGCAAGCCCGAACAAATCGTAATCGCCTGAAAGGAGAAGGGGAATGGTCTGGGCCTGGATGGGCGTGGGGTTCTCAAAGCCCAAGTCTTGTACTCCGAGCAACAATCCCGGAACGAGGCCCAGGTCGGCAAAGCCCGGTACGGTTGAATTCATGTGGGCGCAAAGGTACACTATTATTGCAGGGTGAAAGCCTTGACCATTGCCGTGGACGGCTATGCATCATGCGGTAAGAGCACCCTCTCCAAGGACCTGGCCTCTGCTTTGGGATACCGTTACATTGATTCAGGAGCGATGTACCGAGCCGTAACGTGGTACCTGCTCCAACACCGCCTTGAGGCGGAAGAGGGCGAAAACCTCCAAAGAGCGTTGTCTGATATAGCGATCGATTTTGTAACCCAAAGCGGAGAAACTGTCCTGCTGCTCAACGGCAAGGAGCCCGGTCTCGCCCTGCGATCCAAGGAGGTCAATAGTATGGTCAGTCCGGTTTCGGCACTGCATTCGGTACGGCAGACCATGGTACAGCGTCAAAGGGAATTTGCGACGCAAGCCGGTTTGACGATGGACGGCCGAGATATCGGAACCTATGTGTTTCCCAACGCAGAACTCAAAATTTTTATGCAATCCCGTCCGGAAGTCCGGGCTGCTCGCCGCCTCGCGGAACTCCAAAATGCCGGCGATACCAAGTGGACCGTAGAAGAAGTTTTGGTAAACCTGCGCGAGCGGGATGAAATGGACTCCAACCGAGACTTTGCCCCATTGCGTCGGGCTCATGATGCCATAGACTTGGACAACAGCGATATGAACAGAGAAGAGCAATTAGCCTGGGCTATGGATCTAGCCATCGCAAGGGGCGCTCAGCAACCCTAAGGCGATTCCCAAAGTCTACCCTTTGCGCTTGCGGTTCGATTCCTTCAAGAAAATCTTACGCATCCGTATGGATTTTGGGGTCACTTCAATCCACTCGTCCTCTTGAATGTATTCCATCGCCTCTTCGAGTGAAAAGCGCTTGGGCGGAGCAATCCTGGTGTTGTCGTCTTTGCCCGCCGCCCGCATGTTGGTGAGCTGTTTGCCTTTAATCACGTTGACCACCAGATCGCCGGGGCGGATGTGCTCACCGATAACCATGCCCTCGTAAATGTTTTCGCCAGATTCTACGAAGAAAACCCCGCGGTCTTGCAGCTTGTCCAAACTGTAAGCCGTAGACAATCCCGTTTCCATCGAAACCAAAGACCCGTTAATTCGTCCGGGGATATTCCCCTTCCATGGCCTGAATTCCATGAAACGATGGGCCGAAATCGCCTCGCCCTGAGACATGGTCAGCATCTGCGAACGAAGACCCATTAGCGCCCTGGCTGGCATGTCGAATTCCAAGTGAATCCAATTCCCCTTGGGCTCCATGACCATCAACTCCCCGCGTCGCATGGTCACCAACTCAATGATCTTGCCCGAAAACTCTTCGGGCACATCCACCACCAATTGCTCAAAAGGCTCATGCTTCACGCCATCCATATACCGAATCACCACCGTGGGCTGGCCCACTTGCAATTCGTAACCCTCCCGGCGCATGGTTTCAATTAAGATTGACAAATGAAGAATCCCACGACCGTACACTAAATACGCATCGGGTGATTCCGTGTCCTCCACCCTCAGGGCTAAGTTTTTCTCAGTTTCCTTGTAGAGACGATCTCTCAAGTGCCTGGAGGTAACCATCTTGCCTTCTTGGCCAAAGAATGGGGAATTGTTGATCGTAAACATCATGCTCAAGGTCGGCTCGTCCACTTGAATCAGCGCTAAGGGTTCCGGCGCATCCACATCGCAGAGGGTATCCCCGATTTGAAAATCCTCCAAACCCACCACGGCGCAGAGGTCACCGGCCTGCACCGATTCCACTTTGCGCCTCCCCAATCCTTCGAACACAAAAAGCTCTTTCACTTTTCCACGTTTGGTCAATCCATCGCTTGTGAGCAAAAGCAGGACCTGACCCTCGCGAATGGTCCCGCGATGCACCCGACCAATCGCAATCCGCCCCACAAAAGAGGAGTAATCCAAGGAGGTAATTTGCATCTGCAAGGTCCCGGGATTAGGCTTGGGGGCTGGAACATGGACGAGGATCGCATCCATCAACGGAGCAAAGTCTTGACCAACGCTTTTCCAATCGTTGCCCATCCAACCTTGCTTGGAAGAACCGTACACCGTGGGAAAATCCAACTGCTGTTCGTTGGCCCCCAAATTGAAGAACAATTCAAAAATGGCGTCGTGCACCTCGTCCGGCCGGCAATTTTCTTTGTCCACCTTGTTGATGACCACAATAGGATGCAAACCCAACTCCAAAGCCTTGCTCAGCACAAACCGAGTCTGCGGCATCGGTCCTTCAAAAGCATCCACCAGCAAGAGAACCCCATCCGCCATTTTGAGAACGCGTTCTACCTCCCCACCGAAATCCGAGTGACCCGGGGTATCGATGATATTGATTTTAACGCCTTGGTATTCCACGGAAACATTTTTGGAGAAAATGGTAATGCCGCGCTCCCTTTCAAGATCATTGTTGTCCAAAATCAGCTCTCCGACCTCCTGGTGGGGCTTGAAAAGCCGGGAGAATTGCATGATTTTGTCCACCATGGTGGTCTTGCCATGGTCAACGTGGGCGATGATGGCGATGTTGCGAAGGGATGTTTCCGGTTGGGAATTCATAGGAAGAATTTGCAGGGATAATCGAAAGGGTCGTTGAAAGCCATCAAAATCGCTAATTCTAGTTAAGCGCCGCAAAGGTATCATATCGGCCCTCATTCCTTATATTTGCAACGCTTTAAGCGTTCCTTAAATTGGTTCGGTAGTTCAGTTGGTTAGAATACATGCCTGTCACGCATGGGGTCGCGGGTTCGAGTCCCGTCCGGACCGCTCAGCCCGCTTCCTCAGGAAGCGGTTTTTTGTTGGAATTCTATAACGAAATAGCTTCTCTTCCAAGGTAAAGGCTCAGGAATTGGCTTCCGATGCCAATTCAGCCTCCACTTGAGCCAAGGCCTTTAGCGTTTTGAGTAATGAATCCGGTGTTACAGAGATGCTATCAATGCCTTCCCTGACCAAGAAGGTAGCAAAATCCGGATAATCCGATGGACCTTGACCACAGATGCCGACTTTGGTACCTGTCCTTTTGGCCACTTGAATTAATTGGGAGATCAATCGTTTAACCGCTGGGTTGCGCTCATCGTAAAGATGAGAAACCAAAGCGGAATCTCGATCAAGGCCCAGTGTTAATTGCGTCAGGTCGTTGGAACCAATGGAAAACCCGTCGATTTGAGCCGCGAATTCCTCGGCCATCAAAATATTGGAAGGTAGTTCCGCCATTAGATAAATTTCCAAACCATTTTCACCTCTACGCAAACCGTTTTCTGCCATGACTTCGTAAACGTTCAGCAATTCCTCCACAGTTCTGCAAAAAGGAATCATGACCACGATATTGCCAAGCCCCATTTTTTCGCGGGCCCTTCGTATTGCTTTAATTTCCATCCCAAATGCCGCCCGATAATCTTTGGAATAGTACCTCGATGCCCCTCTCCAACCTATCATTGGATTCTCTTCTTCGGGTTCAAAATACTGACCTCCAAGCAAATTCTTGTATTCGTTGGTTTTGAAGTCCGATAATCGAACAATAACCTTCTGTGGGTAGAAGGCACAGGCTATTCGAGCAATTCCATAACTCAATTTTTTGATAAAATAAGTCTCTTCGTCTGGAAACCCACGCATTAGCACGGCAATTTCTTTGGATAGAGCGGCATCTCCTAAACTATGATGTTCCAACAAAGCTTGAGGGTGAACTTTGATAAAATTATTAATGATAAATTCCTCCCGAGCCAATCCAACCCCAGCATGGGGCAGCGATGCAAATTTAAAGGCAATATCCGGCGAAGCCACATTAAGCATTACAGGGGTTTTGACTTTTGGCAATTCGTCCAAATGGATTTCCACAATCGTGTAATCCAATAAACCAGGAAATACCATACCGGTATCCCCTTGACAGCAAGACACAGTGACCTTTTGCCCGGGCGCCAATCTTTCGGTAGCATCCATACTGCCCACGATGGCTGGTAATCCCATTTCCCTCGCTACAATGGCGGCATGGCAAGTTCGTCCACCTTTGTTGGTGACGATTGCGGATGCCTTCTTCATGATGGGTTCCCAATCGGGATCGGTCATTTCAGTAACCAAAACGGAACCAGGCACGAAGGAGGCCGCATCTACGCTACCATCCCTGCCATCCAAGCCGTACATGACAGCCACCTCTCCGGTCGCCAAACCATCACCTACCGCAACACCACGCACCAAGGGCTCCCCTGCCTCCACATTCAATCGATATTCCACCAAGGTTCCGTTGTCCTTACGGGAATGTATGGTCTCTGGTCTTGCCTGAACCACCATAAGATCACCGGTCAAACCGTCCACAGCCCATTCCACATCCATAGGGCACCATTGGCCTTTGAGTTCCGTATAGTGCTTCTCGATGGTGCACACCCAACGTGCAATTTCCAAGGCCTGTTCATCGCTGATGCTGAACCGATTTCGTTGTTCAGGATACAGATTAACAGTTTTGGTGAGCTTTCCTGAATCATCCCCGTAGATCATTTTACGATCTTTCTGGCCAAGCTTTTTCTCCACAATTGAGGAATAACCTTGCAACAAGGAAGGCTTGAACAGGATAAATTCATCGGGCGAAACTGCCCCTTGAACCACCAACTCTCCCAAACCGTAGGATGCATTGATCACGACTACATCCTTGAA
Organism: Sphingomonadales bacterium; assembly: GCA_016872225.1. Lineage (GTDB taxonomy): Bacteria > Bacteroidota > Bacteroidia > UBA7662 > UBA7662 > SYHX01. The sequence continues at coordinate 12,104 of VHAW01000037.1, forward strand.
TCCCGACTCTGTGTCCAAGGAGAAAGCGACCCCTGAGGCCGCCAAATCGGAGCGAACCATTTTCTGGACACCTACTGACAAACCGACTGTAAAATGATCAAATCCGAATTGATGCCGGTAAACAATCGCTCTATCCGTAAAAAGGGAGGCAAAACAATGCCGCACCGAGTCCAACAACGACTGTGGACCCCTGACATTCAGAAAGGTTTCCTGTTGCCCGGCAAAGGACGCATCCGGCAAATCCTCCGCCGTAGCGGAGGAGCGTACCGCCACATCGGTCATTTCCTGCCCATATTGCTCGGACAACGATTTGTAAGCTCGACATATCTCGTGTTCAATCTGTTGCGGAAAAGTGCCGTTCCGGATGAGTTGTCTAACCAAATTACCCTTTTTGCGCAAATCCACTATATTTTCGGCTTCTATCCCCTCCACCAAGCTTCTAATCTGTTGCCTAAAACCGTTATGGTTAATGTACTCCTCGTAAGCTGTGACGGTAATGGCGTAGCCGTCCGGCACCCTGATGCCCAATTTCGTTAAATGTTGGATCATTTCACCCAAAGACGCATTTTTACCGCCAACTTCGGGTAAATCCCTCAAGGAAAGTTCACTAAGGGGTACGATATATTTCATGATCTTTTAATTTAAATTGCAATAAATATAAGTAAAATTCATTTATTAATTCCCTTTATATACTAAATTGTTACCAAATTACCCTACGAACCTAGGTTCTTCAATACCCAATGGGTTTGCGGCCCTTATCCTTCTTTGTTTGGTATGGATGTTGGGTATCTTGTGGATGCACCGAACCCCTGGCCTCGAGGGCATGATGACCCACCAAGCCTTGCGCAGCACCCTGGACTATCACCGAAGCCTGCCGGTTTTTGCGACCCGCCCGTTGACATCGGGAACGGTGGCGCTGTTCAGCCTTTGGACCGGTGTGGACGAAACCCTGGTCTTGGCCCTGCTGAATCCTCTGTTGTTGGCGCTTAGTGCCGCCATGCTCTATGCCTTGAGCCTTCGTTGGGGAGCAAACCATGGGGGGGCTTGGATGGCGGCCGCACGG
>VHAW01000038.1 GCA_016872225.1 Sphingomonadales bacterium
AGGTATCTCGGTAATAGGTCGAATTCTGGGTGAAATAACCTGTATCCCGGAACGCAAGTACGGCCCCGCTTTGGTTCTGCAATCGGTAGGATGACTCTCGCGGCCAATTATCGGTCCGAATCACCACGATAAGTTGCGAGGTCCCGCTAGGGCAGCCTTGTGCGGCAACTTTTTGGACGCCACCCAAGCAACAGAAAGCAAGGGGTATTAGAGCCACCAAAGCAACTTTATGGAAAAGAACTTTGAATATTTTCATTGGTTGTATTGTTAAGGAATCAAACAGTTTAGACTTGAGGAAATAGAGGATCAGAAGACTCTGGAGGCATTGACATCGCCGGCACAGAGGCTTTGGATGGCTTGGGTCAGGGTTGAGCCGGCTTGAATGGTAACAGATTGGTGGCTGTAGATCCAATCCCCGGTAGGAAAGGAGGTGATGATTGAGGCAAAGCGTCTGGAGATCTGCAGGGCATCGGTGGCGTTAATGGCTTGGGAATTGTTGACATCGGCCGCTAAGGCATGCAGACCGGTTAGGGGTTGAACCTGGGCAAAGTGTCTTGCAACCAACAGGGCATCGGTGCCGTTGACGCCAGACCAGGACATGGTATTGACGATTTGCAAGGTATAGGTTCCTGTGGGAAGGCTACTTATCAAGAATTGTCCCTGAGCATCCGTGCTTGAAACTGCAATTTGCTGCCCCTGTTGGTTTAAGACCCTGATGCTTGCTCCGCCAATGGGCGTCATGGATGTGTTGTGATAGGTAAGAGTTCCTTGAAATTGTCCATTCACAGGTGCACCTGATGAATTGGGCACCCGCCAACGCGTGGTATCGGTAAACGATTGCAAGGACTCAAAAAACTCATTGACCGCGGCATTCGTTTTGAAAATATAAATAAGGGAATCGGTGGTGGCAGAATAGCTGATTCGGATTAGGGGTTGATAAAGTGAGTCCCGAATCAGGCTGTTGGCAAGGTTTTGGGCCATGACAATGATTCGAGTTTGGTTGGGGGCAAAACTGTGCATCCAAACCGGTGCCCCTGAACGACTAATGGAAGTGATTTGGGAAGGTTGGATCCCTCGAATTTCAAAGTCAAGGGCCGTTAAGCGATGCTGAGGATTGCGAACTCCAATATCGATGGTCCGCTGCAACGTATCGATGGCAAGGATTTTGGTGGAATGGGTTTGATTCGAACGCATACCTCTTGGAAATTGGCAATTCTGTCCGGTATTGTTATTCAGCAGACAATTGCCAAGGAGGGCAATATCCCATACATTTAAAGCGGTATCACCACTGAGGTCAAGGCATCCGCTGTAGGTCAATTGCTGGTTGACAAGGCCGTTCATAAAGAAAGGGATATCACCGCTGTTTCTAACAGAGTCTTGGTTGATGTCACCGCTAAGGGCGGTACCACCGCATAATCCACGACAATCCCGCTGAGCATTGCCGTAAGGTACCCCGTTACAATCTGTGTAGGGCGCACAGGTAGGGTATTTGCTGTACTGCTTAAGACCGTTGTTATCGGTAAAAATCCTGATGCATACTTGTGCCCAATTGTTGAGGTAATTGGACTCTCTGCGTCCTAAAGCATCGGGAGAATGGTCCCAATTGACTTTGGCTGCAAGGATGTAATCTCCCGTTGGAACATCGGTGATATCTATCCATTGGCAATCTAAACTTCGAGAATAAATATCGCCGCAACCGGCGGTGATCCCCATGTTGCTGCACCCGTATTTGGCAGGTATGCCTGAAGGGCAAGATAGGTCCATCACACAGAATCCATTCTTGAAACCTACGGGAATGCGTCCTCCGTTGGAAGGGTAGAGCACGTACTCCGCATAGCCTTCGTAGTGAGCGTGACCATGGCAATTTACGGTGTTGAACTGGGAGGGATGTGTGCTTGGGCTGCCGATGAAGTAATCCGTTTGTCCGATGTTACGAATATCGGTAGTGAAGCGAATGACCGTGCGTGTCCCGTAACCGGTTAGGCAATTCTCGGCAACCCAACAATTACCGGCGTTGGCGGTGACGGTAGCACGCTGCAGGGAGTTTTCAAAGACGGATTGGACTAGCGTGAGATCAGGCCCGGGCGGGCACATGGGGCTGGGATAATAATAGCATGTCCCGGTCACGGTGGCCAAGGGGTCATAGTTGCAGGCATTAGGATCCATGCAGCCTCCAATGGGGCCGTCGTATTGCATACGAAAGGGAATTGCCCCGGTGCAGGTGCTGTCACCGCCTATTCGAAGGTAGTAAACTTTTCCCGTATCCAAGAAGGAAACGACCTCTGCCCTAATTCCGCAATTGGTGCTGGAATCGTTGAAGAAAATGGTCCCCATATTGTCGTCGGCCAATACCGGAACATTGCAATTGTCGTATACCCAAATTTTAGTATTGTAGGTGGAGGGAGCTTGGCAGGTACTGATGCGGAACATACCACGAACCGGAGTTTGGTAGGAATACCATGAATTGCGTGTTGGGGCCGAATAATTTCCGGTGTCGATAAGTTGCGGGCTTTGGCAAGATTGCGATATGCCGCAATTCATGGAACGAACATCGGTGCGGGTGAATTGCCCTCCTGTTGCACTGAGGGTGCCATTTAGCCATAATTGGTATTGGCCATTCCCATAGGCGCAACACAATCCGTCCCCATAGGAGTCCATCATGGTAAAAATCAAACAAGCATTGGCCGGCACGCAGAATGTATCGCGGTAGGTGGTGTTGGAGGTCGTGTAGTACCCTGTGTTGCGAAAGCCTATGGTGGTACCGCTTTGATTCTGCAGCCTGTAGGAGGATTCTTGGGGATAATTATCGGTGCGTATGGAAACGATTACCTGGTTGGTACCGGTGGGACAGGTCTGAGCCTTGGCGTTTGGCGGTCCTGGACTTAGCATAGAAAGCAAGCCAATGGCCAAAGCCTGAATCAATTTTAGTGAAATTGGTTGAAGGTGGGTCGTATGGTTTTTGAAGAAAAATATGGGCATACGCTTCAGATTGAGGGCTGTTTGGAGCATCCAAAGGTTAATTGGATCAAAGATAACCCTTTAGTTGTCCTTATGGACCGACTTCGGTGAGCACCCATTGTTCAACGATAGGAGGCAAATGGGCTTGTTCCAAGGTATGGATTCGTTCCGCCAGGGTATGGGCCGTGTCGTTAGGCTTGACCGGGCAGCGAAAAGTGGCAAGGGCGGTGCCTTCATCATAGGAGTCGTTGACCAGGTGGATGGTGATACCGGATTCGGTTCGACCGGATTCCAAAACAGCTTGATGAACGCGTTCCCCGTACATACCTTTCCCCCCAAATTCTGGGAGCAAGGAGGGGTGGACGTTGACTATCCGGTTGGGATAGGCTTGGAGCAGGTATTCCGGGATACGCCAAAGGAATCCTGCTAGGACCATCGCATCAATTTGGAAGGCCTGTAATTGATTCAAAATATCCTGCTCCTGGCGCCAGCTTTCTTTACCTACCAGCATCGTAGGAACCTTAAGACTTGATGCTTTGGCAAGGACAGGGGCTTCAGGTTTGTTGCAAACCACCAAGGCAACCCGAATTCTGGGATGAGATTTGAAATAACGTATAAGGTTCTCGGCATTAGTGCCTTGGCCACTTGCCCAAACGGCTAACCTGATCAGGGGTTCGGCCATTGCCAGATGCGGGTTTTGATTAGGCTGAGCATTTGCAGCATGGAGGAAGGGGGGAGCATGCGATGCAATTCAATGGAAGAAAGGGTGTAGGTGCTGCCAGTCTGCGGATTGACTTTAACTCCCATGCAAACTGTGGAACCGTTGTACAGCGGAAAAGGAGGCGCAGGGCTATTGTCGTCTCGTAACAATAAATTGATTCTATAAAGAGGAATGGACGATGCGCCGAGTTTGAGAGGTCGGTTACCGGAACTGAATCCTTGATGGGTCATGGTGGGTAAGGTCCAAGCTTGGCCATTCCACTGTCCAGCCAAAGGAACCAGGCTTGAAGTGTCAGTTAACAGAAAACTATAGCCGAAGGGAATTTCAGTGACCGAATCGATGGGGGAAGTTTCATAAGCCGGTGTCCATGCCGGTGTACTTACCTCTGCTTTGGCGGCCAGAAGCACATGGCCTCCTTGACCCAACACATTGCCCAAGGTTCTGGAGGAGAATTGCATCGCCAAATCGAAATCCGGGGCTATCCAAAGGATGCGCCCAAAACGCCCAAAAATTCTGGCCTGTACCCTGTTGTTGACGGAAAGCTGGGTGTAGCGGTTTCCGATTTTTTGAAATAGTCGTATTTCTTCTACCCCCCCAAAGCCCAAACTATCCAACCAGGCTTTGTAGCGCAGGGATAGGGTATCGACGTTCAGTGTGGGGTTGGGATCGTTGCCGTAAGCATTCACCAGCAAGAGCGAAGCCACGCAACTCTTGACCATGGTTGGACGACTCACCGTCCAAGGTGATGCGGACAAGGATTGGTCCACCGCACGGATGTATAATCGGTTGGTATCGTTTTCGAGGAGTCCACCCAGGCGTTTGGGCAATGGCAGATCATTAGGGCCTACGTAAATCTGGCATAAACCTGAATTATTGGCAAATTCCAAAATGCACTCTGTGTAAGCACTGTGGATGCGGACGGTGTCGTTGCTTAGGGTGTCGTTCAGGCAAATTTCGTAATACAAGATGGTGGAGTCTCCATCGCTGTCCACACCCTGCCAACGATAACCCAATACGGGACATGAAATCAAGGGGAATGCCCCTGCAAGCGGCGAGCCTCCGTCCGGATTGTAGGTGAAGCTGACCTGGGGAGCGGTGTTACGCAGAGGCAGAATTAGCCTGGCCGGTTCAGGGTCAGCGGCACCTTCCAAATCCACGGCTCTGATTTGCAATTCAAAATCGGCGGTATCGGGACCTGGTGGGAGGTTCAGGCGAACCAAGGTATCATTAGCTCTGGTCCAAGACCAAGGTTGGGAGCTGAGGGGGCGAAGACCAACCCGAAAGTCGTAATGATCCACTACCCCGTCCGGATCCAAACCCCACCAATGCAGTTGCACCGAGGTAGGTAACCGGTCCGGTCCGCTTCGCTGAATGCTGTCCACCACCGCGTAGGTTTCAGGGGCTTGGTTGGGCAGTAAATCACCCATCCATTCTGATCGGCAGGACGCCAACGCTAGCGTTAGGCATCCAAGGCTGATCAGGGTCAGGTTACGTTTCCACATAGACCTGACAAAGGTAATCCAAAGGTTTATTTGACCTCTTCGTAATCCACGTCGGTGACATCCTCCGTGGTGCTTTGGCCAGGGCCTTGTTCTGCAGCGTCCTTTGAGGATCCGGAAGGTTCGCCTTGGGCACCTTGCTGACTGGCCTGGTACATATCCGCGGAAGCAGCTTCCCATTGCTTGTTAAGCTCCGTAGTGGCCTCAGTGATGGAAGGCAGGTCCTTGGAAGCGTGGGCTTTTTTGAGGTTTTCGAGTGCAGTTTCGATGGCTGTCCGCTTCTCCGCCGGAATCTTGTCCCCGTACTCTTTGAGTTGTTTCTCGGTGGAGAAAATCAAGGAGTCGGCAGAATTCAAGGTATCCGCTTCTTGACGGCGTTGCTCGTCGGAGGAGGCATTCGCAGCAGCTTCTTGCTTCATGCGCTCGATTTCTTCTTTGCTAAGGCCCGAGGAGGCTTCAATGCGGATTTTCTGTTCCTTGCCCGTGGCTTTGTCTTTGGCCGAGACGTTGAGGATCCCGTTGGCATCAATGTCAAAGGTGACTTCAATTTGGGGAACACCACGAGGTGCCGGGGGAATACCGTCCAAATGGAAACGTCCTATGGTTTTGTTATCGGCCGCCATGGGGCGCTCGCCTTGCAATACATGGATTTCAACGGAAGGTTGGGAATCTGCCGCGGTGGAGAAGACCTGGCTTTTCTTGGTGGGGATGGTGGTATTGGAATCAATCAGCTTAGTCATCACATTGCCCATCGTTTCAATACCTAGCGAGAGCGGGGTAACATCCAACAAAAGGACACCCTCCACATCGCCGGTGAGCACTCCACCTTGAATGGCAGCCCCTACGGCGACGACCTCATCGGGATTGACTCCTTTGGATGGTTTCTTGCCAAAGAAACCTTCCACGACCTCCTGAATTTTGGGGATGCGGGTGGATCCACCGACCAAAATAACCTCGTCGATTTCCGAGGTGGAATATCCTGAATCCTTAAGGGCCTGCTTACAGGGTTCTAATGTTCTTTGAACCAAAGAATCAACAAGTTGTTCGAATTTGGCTCGACTTAATTTGCGGACCAAATGTTTGGGTACTCCATCTACCACGGTAATGTAAGGGAGATTGATTTCGGTGTCGGCCGAAGAGGATAATTCGATCTTGGCCTTTTCTGAGGCTTCTTTCAGCCTTTGCAAAGCCATGGGGTCCTTGGTAAGGTCAACCCCTTCATCGGATTTGAATTCGGAGGCCAGCCATTGAATAATGAGCTGGTCAAAATCATCCCCACCGAGGTGGGTGTCTCCTTTGGTAGATTTGACCTCGAAGACCCCGTCACCGAGTTCAAGAATTGAAACGTCGAAGGTTCCTCCGCCAAGGTCAAAAACGGCGACTTTGAGATCGGAGGTTTTCTTATCCAAACCGTAGGCCAGGGCCGCCGCAGTGGGCTCGTTCACGATGCGAGCCACTTGGAGGCCTGCAATTTCCCCCGCTTCTTTGGTCGCCTGCCGCTGGGCATCGTTGAAGTAAGCTGGTACCGTGATGACCGCTTCGCTCACTTCGTAGCCGAGATAATCCTCGGCGGTCTTCTTCATTTTCTGAAGGGTGATCGCCGAAATTTCCTGAGGGGTGTAGAGTTTATCATCGATTTGAACCCTAGGGGTGTCGTTGTCTCCTTTGATCACCTTGTAGGCGACATATTTGAGTTCCTCGGAGATTTCAGAAAATTTGCGACCCATAAAGCGCTTGATGGATGCAATAGTTTTCTCAGGATTGGTAATGGCTTGACGCTTGGCGGGGTCACCGGATTTGATTTCACCGTTGGCCAAAAAGGCCACGATGGAGGGGGTAGTTCTGCGACCTTCGCTGTTGGGAATGACGACGTATTCGTTACCTTCCATGACAGAAACACAGGAGTTGGTGGTTCCAAGGTCAATGCCGATAATTTTTTTCATTTTTGATTGGTTTTTGGCTTGTTAGAATCAACAACAATGCCAAACGGAGAATTTGCGATAATAGATCTTGAATAGTGACAAGTTGTCAGTTTGCGGGTATAAGAATAGTCCAAATTGACGAGATTGGGCCATCTTGACGCATCCAAAGCCGCTTAGGGTGATCCCCTTGGGCCGAAAGCTTTGGGTGTTTACGGCTGGAAATTGAGATCCGGGTACTTGATGCGCAGGCTATCGGTGCCGGTTCCTCCCAGGGCCTGCCGCCAAAAGGGACTCCTGAACGGGTATGGGCTTAGGGTATCGGTGGAGGGGTTGGGTAATTGCCTACGCGAAGCAAAAAGACCGTAACCGTTCACAATGTTGGTGAAGGTTGGCTTTACATCGGACATGGAAGGGCTGGAATTGGTGACCTGCAAATACGTTCCAAAGGGCTCGTCCAACCAATAAAAGTGGAACAAGGTGCCGCGCAGGCGACGATGCGTTCGGGACTCTTTGGAAAGGGTCGCATTCATCAGCGAAAAAAGATTGCGCCCGTAGATTCGGGTAGTAAATGCGGTCCCAGGGTTGATGCCGTTGTTGGTGATTGACCACTCAATGAATTTGAGCTTCAAGCCCGGGGTATCGGGATGAGGTGGGGGCCCCGGAGGAACGGAGTCCACGCACCACTCGTCGTAATAAGCTCGAACGGAGGCGTTGTAACGTGCTGTGTTGGCAGGGACTCGGATGTTCAGGGCATGCCCTCCGTTGGAGCTCCAATTCAAGCCTGTGAAATTGGGTGGAAGGATGCCCCCCGGGGGCAGCCCGATGGGAAGGGAATTGTTGGAACCGATGGGGAACATGGACGCGCTCACGATTTGCCCAGAGGGGGTCAGAATTTGAAGGCGATGTTCAGCGCTGCTGTCCAATTGAGGCTTGCCGTTCTCCGAAGGGGATTTGAATCGGTACAAGCGTACCGTATCGGGAAAAATTCCAGCACCACCCTGAATAACCGTGTCGAATGGAGAGCAAGGTAATGAATCTTGCCGTACTCCGTTTTTCCAGACTTCAATCCAAACGAAAGTGCGCAAAACATCGTGGTACAAGGAGTCCCGAATTTGGGCGACCACCAATGCATTACGGTTGGGGTCCAGGAAGGCTTTGTGGATGCGCAAATAGTGCACCGTATCGTTGGGGTCAATCAAACCTGTAACAATGGTCTCTTCTTTCCATGGCGCATTGACGTTGATATCGGTGGAGCAAGCCCCCAAAGCAAGCGAGGACAGGAGCATCAGGACTCGGGATAGCCGAGCCAGAGGGATGCGGTCAAAAGAAAAGGATGGCCAGAACATGGACAATAATGGTGCGAATAACGGCATCAAAGGCTAATTTTCCACTAAAATTGCCAAACCATCCCGGTTTGGCCTATCAATCTTTCCTTTGAGCCCCATTTTAATCCTGCATTCATGTCCATCCATAGCGAAGTCAAAAGGGTAACCACCCATACGCTGGCCGAAATGAAAGAAGCCGGTGAGAAAATCTCCATGCTCACAGCCTACGATTATACCATGGCTCGGCTCTTGGATAGCGCCGGGGTGGATGTGCTTTTGGTGGGTGATTCGGCCTCCAACGTCATGGCCGGGCATGAAACAACCCTGCCAATCACCTTGGATCAGATGATTTACCATGCCTCGGCAGTGGTCAGGGCCGTTCAAAGAGCCTTGGTGGTGGTGGATTTACCCTTCGGATCCTACCAGGGAAATTCCAAAGAAGCCCTTCAAAGCACGGTCCGCATTATGAAAGAGGCAGGGGCCCATGCCGTGAAGTTGGAAGGGGGTAAAGAGGTGGTTGAATCCATCGTTCGCATACTGACCGCCGGCGTTCCAGTAATGGGCCATCTGGGTTTGACGCCCCAATCCATTTATAAGTTTGGAACCTATTCGGTAAGGGCCCGTGAAGAGGCTGAAGCTGAACGCTTGATGGAAGATGCGCATGCCCTCCAAGAGGCTGGTTGCTTTGCCTTGGTGTTGGAAAAAATCCCATCGGCATTGGCATCCAAAGTGGCCTCGGCGGTTCAAATTCCGGTGATCGGGATTGGCGCTGGATCGGGGGTGGATGGGCAGGTTTTGGTGATGCATGATATGTTGGGATTGACCTCTGATTTCTCGCCTCGATTTCTTAGACGCTATCTCCAATTAGACCAAGCCATCCGTGATGCCGTTGCCCACTATGTCCGCGATGTACGCAGCGGTGATTTCCCTTCTCCCTCTGAACAGTATTAGAAATCATTATGTAAAGAATAATGAATGAAGGATTGGCAAATTGTGTTTGAGGATAATCATTTGATTGCGGTTTCCAAACCGTCCGGGATGTTGACCCAACCTGACCCTGGCGGTGACTCCGATCTTTTTTCTTCAGTCCGAGAGGATTTGGCTGTTCGTTACCAAAAACCTGGGGAAGCTTTTATGGGGGTGATTCATCGGATTGATCGCCCGGTATCCGGCCTTGTACTTTTTGCCAAAACCTCCAAGGCGCTTGAACGGATGAACCGATTGTTCAGAGATCGGGAGGTTCAGAAAATTTATTTAGCTTTAGTCAAAGACAAGGTCAATTCGGAATCGGGAACGCTTCGGCATTTTCTCAAAAAGAATCACGACAAAAACCGGGTCAACGCCCATGATAACGCGGTCAGAGACTCCAAAGAAGCGGTTTTGCATTATGCCCTTCTGGCCCATTTGAATGGTCAATCGTTGTTACGGGTACGCCCGGTTACGGGAAGGCCGCATCAGATTAGGGCTCAGCTTGCGGCGATGGGGCATCCCATTGTCGGCGATGTCAAATATGGATATCCTGTGGCCCTCAAGGATCATTCGATCGCGTTGCATTCCTACAGCCTCTCCTTTGGTCATCCTGTTGGCGGCCAGGCGGTTCACCTGACCTGCGGCTTGCCCCGCATTCCATTATGGCGGGATTCAGTGCAAGTGCTTGAGAGCCTCCCTTCGGGTGAGGTTGGGTAATTCCGGGTGTTGGCTGACAAATTCCAGGACGGCATTTGGATTGGTCCTAGCGTATTGACGCAAAGCCCATCCCATAGCCTTGGCCAAGAAAAACTCTTTGGTTTGATGGTGATCCAAACAAAGGGTGGTCAGCCAATCAAAGCGGGTTTGGTCCTTCCATTGGAGTTGTAAAATCAACGCCGATCTTTTCATCCACAAATTCTTATGAGAATGAAGGTGCAGCATCACCCCTTCAAATTCCGGGCTGTTTCCTCCACCGTGTTCCAATAGGTAAATTCCAAGTCCTTTGGGGGCCCACCAGTCCACGGTGTCCCACCAGCTCTTGGACTGAATCCGGCGGTACACGTGTTCAGTCCAAGTTCCCGACCATAGCTTGCGGTATTTCCAGGCGAGTTCCATGGCGGTGTATTGAAATTCCCTGGGATCCTGATCGCATAACAAATCAATGGTTTCTTGGAGTTCTTCGGATTTGCAAGGGGGGCTCTTCTTGAGGGCCTCCCATAACGCCGTTTGTTCTTGCTGCCTTGCTGCTTTGGGCAGCCCCAAGAAAGGAAATTGATGGCGCATATAGGCCTCCATAGGCACCGCGGTGGATGGGTTGCCTTTGCGATGGACCTTTTTTACCCATTTTTGAGTGATTTCCAAACAATTCATCTCAAAGCAAAAAAAATACACTTCCCTTATGCAAAAAAAATACCCTTAGTCAAACTCACGGATTAGGTATCATAAGATGAAATTGTTGGGAATTGATGCTTGCTTGAATGAAGAGTGATGCGTTTCGGTTAAAGCGTAGGGGGTCTTCGGTGGTGAGGTAGGTGCAGGTCCCCGATTGGTCCAGGGAGGATTCAATGTCAGGATGCCGATGGAGATAATGTTGCAGGGCTTGAGCGACCAAAGGACCTTGTTCGATGATTTGAACATGGGGTGGCAGATGATGTCGTATTACCGAAGTCAGCAAGGGGAAATGAGTACAACCCAGGATGACTGCATCCATGGTTGGGGCCCTATTGCATAATGTGTCTATGCATTCTTTCACAGCCATTTCCGTAAGAGGACCTTTTATTCTACCTTCTTCGATAAGGGGAACCCATAAGGGACAGGCTTGTTGATGCAGGGTGACCTGCGGGAAAAAGCGCTCAATCTCGATGCGATAAGAATCGGATTCCACCGTACCCCTGGTCGCCAACAAACCCAAATGTCCGCTGTGGGTGAGCTGTCCGGCTATTTCGGTAGTTGGTCGTAATACGCCAAGGACCTTGAGGGTTGGACCATTCGGGGCAAGCTCGGATTGCCAACGCTGCAAATCGTTTTGCTGAATGGCGCGTAAGGCTTTGGCAGATGATGTGTTACAAGCCATGATAACCAAGGGACAATCCTTCACCAACAGACTGTAAATGCACTCTCTTGTGAATTGATAGACTGTTTCGAAAGAGCGATTCCCGTAAGGAACTCTCGCATTATCACCGAGGTAACAATAGGCATATTCTGGCATTATGCCACGAATTGCTTGGAGAATATTCAATCCGCCCATGCCGGAGTCAAAGACACCTATTTTTCCCATGATGATGCAGGCCAGACTTGTTCTTCGTGAAGGTTCAACCATTGCAGGGCAGATCGGTAGAGCAAATCCATTTCCTGCTTCTTATCCAAATTCATTGAGCGGATAAGGTGGCCCGCTTTGATCTCGCCCAAAGGGAAAGGGTAATCGCTCCCCAAGGCAACGCGGTTGGAGCCTACGATCTCGATTAAATACCGTAACATTTGTGGATCGTGTACCAAGGAATCCACCCAGAATTTGCCCAAATACTCGGTTGGGTGAACAGGATTGTCCACCGCGACCAGATCGGGTCTCGCTTCATAGCCTTTGACAATGCGTCCCAGACCTCCTGGAAACGAGCCGCCACCGTGGGCAAAGGCCACCCGTAAGTTCGGAAATTTCTCGAAAATGCCGCCAAATATCATCGAGCAAATGGCCAAGGCAGATTCGGCAGGCATCCCCACTAACCAAGGGAGCCAGTAGCGGTCCATTCTGTCTTGCCCCACCATATCCCAAGGATGCACAAATAAAGATGCTCCCAATTGCTCTGCTCTCGCATAAAAGCCATGCAGGGCCGTATCGTTCAGATTCCATTGGTTGATATGCGTTCCTATTTGAATTCCTGATAAACCCAATTCAAGAACACATCGTTCCATTTCTCGGCAAGCCAGGTCAGGGTCCTGCATGGGCAGGGTACCTAGACCGAGGAAATGCCTGGGGTTCTGATGAACCGCTTCGGCGAGATGGTCGTTGAGAAAACTTGAAGTATCCAAGGCGTTGGAAGCAGGGGCCCAATAATGAAAAAGCACGGGCACTGTGGAAAGGACTTGCACATGATCCCCAAGTTCTCCCATTTCGGAAATTCGTTGTTGCTCATCCCAACAATTGGCTTCAATTTTCCGGAATACCTTATTCGCTTTCATCATCACCGCACAAGCTGGGCAAGAACCCTCTTGGTGTTGGAGGGAAATCCAATCGCCCGGACCGTATCGGGAAGCCCAATCAGGAAGTTCCTTGGGAAGGATATGGGTATGAATATCGATGGACCGCAAAGCCGTATCAGGTAAATCGGGGGTCAGCAGTCATGACATACCCGCAGGATTTACAGGTGCGTTGGGATTGATTGTTGTAAAAAGCCTTGAAGTGCGGAATGAAATCCTTCTCAATATCGAGTAATTCAAAATGTGTTTCGTGAAGTGGGTTATTGCATTGTTCGCAGAACCAAAGCAATCCATCTTTGAAACCGCGACCTGCTCGAATACGCTCGATGACAAGGCCAATGGAGCCTTCCTGCCGAACAGGGGAGTGGGGGGTTCGGGCTGGACAAATGAACATATCTCCTGGTCCCAAAGGGTATTCGACACAACGCCCATCTTGCTGGGTTTTCACGGTGATATGACCTTCCAGTTGGTAGAAAATTTCCTCGGT
>VHAW01000039.1 GCA_016872225.1 Sphingomonadales bacterium
GGGATCGAGGAGATGTAGCAGATAGTTATTCGTCAATTGGAAATGACAACTCTGGCGGACAAATTACATTGTCTGTTTACTTCTAATTGAAATCCGATTAAAGAAAAATCCCGTAGAATATATTCTGCGGGATTTTTTTTAGAACAAATTGTAAGAAGTACTTGACAATTAAAGCACCATGGTATCTCATTCTTGAAATCAATGAATATTAAGCTAGACATAGAGTCAAATTATTTCCCTTTGTTATATTATAATAGAGCAGCTTAGGGCTTTAAATTTTGTCTATTATTTTATTTTCACACATCATGTAGATTTATTTTTTTTGCTTTCGTTTAAATATTTATTTTGTTCAAGCAAGGCGGAACCGAAAAGCCTTACGAGTAGGAAAACCTAAACCACTTTTTTATGAAAAAGTTTCTTTTTTTAATTGCAATCATTGTCGGGACATTGACATCCGTCGAAAGTTTCGCACAAGGAAAAGGCCAAATTTGGTTGGGAGGAAATGCTAATGCTAACATCGCACTTTCTCCAGATTTTGCGCTAACATTGGGAGGGGATGGACATTATTTCTTAACAGACAACCTATCGCTGGGTGCTAATTTAAGCGTTGCAATGGAGGGCGGTGAAACTACCACTGGCCTAACGCCAATGGCTCGCTGTTTTTTGGGCAATATCTTTCCGCAGGTTTCTTTTCAAGTTATGCCAGAGGGCGGTGGAATTGGGATAGGTGCAGGTTATTGGTACAATTTAAACGACAATGTTAATATTACTCCGGTTGTAAATTTTGACATGGAAACCGATGCAATTGCGCTTAATATTGGATTTGGAATTAAGTTGAAGTAAACTGATTTGAACTAAAGATTCTGTAGGGCGATGGCTACCAGGCCATCGCCCTTTTTTTTGAATAAAATAAAACTTACTGCTCCGCTTTCTTGAACCCGAGGCTCACCGAATTAATGCAATACCTTAAACCGGTGGGCTTGGGGCCATCATCGAAAACGTGCCCTAAATGTCCGTCGCATTGAGCACAACGGACTTCGATCCGTATCATCCCGTGGCTGTAATCCTTGATTTCACGAATACGTTCCGAAGCGATTCCTTCATAAAAGGAGGGCCAACCGCATCCCGCATCAAATTTGGTTTCTGATCTGAACAGCTCTGCTCCGCAACCTTTACAGACATAGGTTCCCGCCTCCCAAAACTGTTCGTAAATGCCTGTGTACGGTCTTTCAGTACCTTGGCGCCGTAACACACGGTATTCTTCGGCGTTTAATCGGTTCCTCCAGGCTTCGTCGGAGACAACCCTAAAATCAACGGTCGAATCAACACGCATTTCGTTGGAGCTGGGATTTGTAGCATCTTGCGTCGCCATAAAAGTGTGATTTGAAGTTGGGTTTTGAGCCAAAAGCCGAAATCCAACAAAAACAGTAAGGAACAAAAATCCATCCAAAGCAAGAGCGGCCACTAGGGGCTTCCAACAGTTGAACCTAAACCTTGATATGAATTTGGGGGTAAATTTGGGCATGAAATTGGACTTTTTTGACAATTTAGCGTTGCCTAAACGTCCAAGTAAAACGAAATTCAGCCACCAATTGTTTTTGATCGCCGAAACATTGGGAAACCAGCAGTGCCGTGCTGGTATCCCCGCTCTTTTGTAGAGTTTCAAGGCTGGTAAGAAGGTCCTGCATGCCTTCAAAGCGAAAATGGACTAGTCCTACAGCCTTTTTGTGATACACCGCTTCCATACCCGCTAACAACAGACTAACGCTTTGCCGACGTTGTCGCAAGTACACATAGGCGGGCAATCCCGTGGACATTTCAGCGCCCATGGCCATGGCCGCAAAGTACATGGAACCGAAAGGGTTACTGTTCCAAAAACAATGTTTCATCCGGATCTCACATCCCTCGCTATCGAGATATGTAATCCTTAAACCCGCTATCCATGCCAGTGGCAGCTTCCAGAGCAGAAAAACCGGAAAAAAGCGAATCCGCCACGGTTTCAACCAAGATGCGGGCCTCATGGTCAATTCATTATTATATGTAAAATTGTAAATTAAATTTCATCCAAGTCCAAGATTTCGGAGCGAGGGTACGGCAAGTAAACAAAAATGGACTGCTGGGGCATCGCCACAAAAACACACATAAAATCGTTGGGGTCTTTCCAGCTTTGCTTAAAAGCAGAGAATTGCTCTCTGGTCAAAAGGCCTTTTTTAATAAATTCCTCCATGACGGAAGCTCGAACACTCCAGCGGGTATCCAATTGCCTATGGTCTAGAAGGGGCCTACCAAGCTCCACGGGCTGACCATCATACGCGACGAAGATAGGGTACTTGGAAGTACCGCTGTCCAGAATTTCGTGCGCAATCCCCTGGAGATAAGAGGCATAATATCCCAAATCCCGTTCCAGTTCAGTCCATTCCCCCTTTTGTTCCATGATCACAACATTCTTAAATATGCAAATTTAACGCCTTAAAAGAAGCGCTATGTTTTCTATATGTGCGGTCTGCGGAAACAAATCCACCGGACGAAACCGCACTAAACGGTACTTCTCATTCAGGGCCCGCAAATCCCGAGCCTGCGTGGCTGCATTGCATGAAACGTAAACGATACGTTCAGCGTTGCTTTTTGACAACATTTCAACAACATCCGTATGCATCCCGGCGCGAGGCGGATCTACCACCACCACTTTGGGCCGTCCATGCGCCTCATAAAAATCCTCGTTCAAGAGGTGCGTCATATCCCCTGCATAAAATTCGGCGTTACAAATTCCGTTAGCCGCGGCATTACGACGCGCATCTTCTACCGCGGCTTCCACGTATTCAATTCCAATCACTTTGGAGGCATGGCGTGCCAAGAACAACGCAATGCTTCCCGTACCCGTATAGAGATCGTAAACCAATTCATCACCTTGCAAGGCGCACCAATCCAACGCGGTTCGGTACAGAGCAAGGGCCTGACCAGGATTGGTTTGAAAAAAAGAGGTAGCTGAGATGCCAAAATGCAATCCGTCCAAGGTTTCAGTAATGCGATTTTGTCCATGATATACCTGAATATCAAGTCCTTCTAAACTATCGTTAGCCTTGGAATTAATGGTATAAAGCCATTGTTGAACCTGCGGCAATAAGAGCATTAGGGCCTCCATATACCGAGCAAGATCCTCGGGTCTATCTTCCGAAACAGAAAGCAATACCATCCATTGCCCATCTACCGTGTTTCGTAACATCAAATTACGCAAATAGCCCTGGCGAGATCGAATATCATAGAAGTCAAGTTCTAGCTCTAGCGCCTTGTTGTAAAATGAATTACGAATCAAATCAGCGGCCTCATCCATCAGATAGCAGGTTTCAATATGAAGAATTCGTTCAAATCGTCCGCTCAAATGAAACCCGACCCCGGGAATTGGGAAATCTGTCGATGGATTCTCTTTATTTCGTAACAATTCTTCTTTGGTCAACCACCGGTGGTTGGTAAATGTGAATTCAAGTTTATTGCGGAATCGGTAGATTTCTGGGGCAGGCAGGGCAGGGTCCACTTGCACGCCCTCCAGGGAAATGCCTCCGATCCGGGTAAGAGCATCATGCACTTGTTTGGTTTTGTACACCAATTGAGTGGCGTAATCCATGTTTTGCCACTTACAGCCTCCGCATATCCCGAAGTGCTGGCATACCGGGTTCACCCTGTGAACAGAGGGTTCCAACAGTTCCACCACCCGGCCATGGGCGTAACGTACTTTGTTGAGGTAAATCTGTACCTGCACCCGATCCCCGGGCATGCCTCCCTCCACAAAAACCACCTTTTCATCGACCTTGGCAACCCCCATGCCATCCACGCCAATGTCGGTGACAAGGCATTCCACCACGAGCATTGGTTTGAGAGTAGATCGACGCATGCGGTAATAGTTTAATATCAATACCGCCTTTGATGCTGATCCAGAAAATGAGTCAGAACCTGCAGGAAGAGATCAGGAGCATCGGCATGAACCCAATGACCTGCCCCCGGAATCGTGTGAAATTCGGAGCGCGGAAAGCGCTCACGGATAGAAATAAAATCTTCTTCGGTAACATAATTTGAGTTTTGACCCCGCACCAACATCGCTGGGATTGCCAAAGGAGCATGCGACGGAAGAGATGCCCCTATCGAAGCCAAAGAACGACTCAGCGGCTCTAGAGCGATCCTCCATCGAAAACGCCCTTGTTCATCGCGCTCTATATTCTTGAGGATAAACATCCTGGTCGATAGGTCTGGAATTTCTATCCTCAATGCCGCATCCAAGTCTCCTCGGCTTTGCCAGACCGTGAGATCCAAGGCCTGCATAGCGGCGAGCATCCTCGCGTGTTGATCCAAGGTGTAGGCTTTGGGGGCTATATCCACAACGGTCAGAGATTGCAAGCGGGATGGAAAGAGCGCAGCAAAACGCATCGCCGCCTTCCCTCCCATAGAATGACCCACCAAATGAATCTTGATAAGGCCTCTTTGGCCCATCCAACGACCTAAATCTTCGGCCAACAAATCGTAACCAAATTCATCGGAATGAAAGGATTTGCCGTGGTTGCGCTGATCGGGGAGAAAAACCCTGAACTGCTGTTCCAAACGACGGGCAATGGTCATCCAATTATCGCCAGAACCAAAAACACCATGGAGAATGACCACATCCGGTCCTT
The DNA here is from genome assembly GCA_016872225.1 of Sphingomonadales bacterium. Taxonomy (GTDB): domain Bacteria; phylum Bacteroidota; class Bacteroidia; order UBA7662; family UBA7662; genus SYHX01. The sequence continues at coordinate 4,662 of VHAW01000039.1, forward strand.
GACCGGTTTCTAAAACATGCCATGATGCTTCCAAAGGCGAATTGGAGATTATAACCTTAGGGCTTTTCATTTCGAGGTGGGCAAAGGTACGGCCTTCTTTTTGTTAGCCTTCTTAAAACCTTTTGGCCGATAAATGGTCATTATAACAGGTTCTTTGGTGTCCATGACTCCCCGTTTTCTCTTTATTCCCTCCTGGGAACCCCAAACCAGCATTTGCGATATCCTCAAGGTATTTCCTACCGTTGGGGCTGAACTGGGGCGGTTGGGGGTACCTGCAACGCTGGTGCATAATTGCATCACCGTGGATGAGGTGGCCAATTATATGGGGTGGAACCCCTATGCCTTGCTTCGTTTCTTGATTCCTTTGTCGAATGCTGATTCTGTTCCTGAATCGTTGCTTACGATCAAGGGCGTGAAATCCTTGTCTTATGTCGGACTTATACAAGAATTACGGACCGAACATATACGCCTTTTTGGGGGGTATATAAGCCCTATACGGAAGCAATGGGGTCGCTGGGAAAGCGAGGGCTACCCCTCTCAGCTACCGATTCTTTCGACACTTAAAGACAAATTCGAAACTCTGTGCGCTGAAATTTCTTGTCATTTTCTTTTGGAGGAAGAGGTGTTGTTTCCTTATCTGATGGAACTTCAACAGGCTTGTTCTGCACAAATTTCCCAACAAGAAGCCTTCAAAATTTTGGAAAACAAATCTTTCCCCGTTGATGAAGAAATTATCGCTTTGGTGCATTTATTCGAATATTTGTTATCGCATTTTCCCTCAGAATTCAAAGCGTCACCCGATTCTTCCTTTTCCAATTTAAACAATGCTGAGGCAAGCTCTAAATCCGCTAAAAATCAAGAGGTTCCTGACTCCGAAAATGTTAGTCGTATTCCCGCTATGAATGGAAACCAACCTCGTCTAATTAATCCATTTTTGAGCGCGAAAGACCTGCAGCATGGGCGTGAACTTTGGGCCAATCTCATAGCATTCAGACAAAGCTGGATGCAGCACGAGGCCAAAGAGACCGACGAGCTCTTTCCCCGTATCCTGGAGCTTGAAAACCATTTGCTTCGCAAAAACTAATTGAACTATCTTTGAGTAACCTGGAAGTATAACGAAGGGAACTCTTTATGTCTAATAGTCAAGTTATTGAGAGGCTACAAGCCTTTGAGAGGCAATCCCCTGAAATTGTTTTTGAATGGAATGATGCAAGGACTGGGGCAAGAGGTTGGGCGGTACTCAATTCCTTAAGGGGCGGTGCTGCAGGGGGTGGAACCCGAATGCGTAAAGGATTGGACAGGCGGGAGGTAGAATCCCTTGCTAAAACCATGGAAATTAAATTTACCATTTCTGGACCAGCAATTGGTGGGGCAAAATCAGGCATCGACTTTGACCCGGCAGACCCTCGCAAAGAAGAGGTTTTACGCCGTTGGTACAAGGCCCTCGATCCTTTACTTAAAAATTATTATGGAACTGGGGGAGATTTGAATGTAGATGAAATCCATGAGGTTATTCCCTATACGTTGGTCAATGATCTGCAGCATCCTCAACAGGGAGTCGTGCAAGGCCGTTTTGGGCGTTCACTGTGTGAAATGCGCATCGAACAACTTCAGGAAGGGGTTAGCCTGCCGATTCATAATGCAGAATTAAGCCCTCAACACCCTCATGCTCCCCAGTCCGCCTACACAGTAGCCGACTTGATCACCGGTTGGGGAGTTGCAGAGTCGATTCTCTCTTATTATGCTTGCAAGGCGGGAACATTGCTCCCTGCGGATAGCGAAGGTTCCTGGATTATCCAAGGACACCCATCCTTTAAGGGACGCAAAGTGCTGATCCAGGGCTGGGGTAATGTCGCTGCATCCACAGCATACTATCTGTGTTATGCAGGGATGCGCATCCAGGGTATCCTGGACCGAGAATACGGTTGGTTGGCCAGAGACGGTGAGCCTATGGATTTGGCACAATGCCTCTCCATGCTCCAAAACAGATTAGGAAATGCCTTGAATCCTGAACAAAACGGGGTTGAGCAACGCAGTCAAATGGAGGCCTGCTTTTGGCAACAGCAAGCGGATGTGTTCGTTCCTGCAGCAGCTTCACGCTTGGTCACCCTTGAACAAATTAATTCTCTAATGGACAATGGATTAGAGCTCGTTTCATCCGGCGCTAATGTGCCCTTTGCGGACCCTGAAATTTTCATGGGACCAATCTCCAAGGCCGTCGATAACCGGATTGCACTGATTCCTGATTTTGTGGCAAATTGCGGAATGGCCCGTGTGTTTGGATACCTAATGCAAGAAAATGCAGCGGTCAATGCCCGGGCAATTTTCCGTGATGTGGCTACTGTAATCCGTGAATCAGTTATACACTGTATGCCTTCCGGGGTATCCAAATCCTTTAAAGATATTGCAAATCAATTAAGCCTACGCGCTTATGAAAGAGCGCTGAATAAACTCATGTCTCCAAATCCCTAACCGATATAACCCTATGATCTCTTTCCTGCAATCAAATTCATGGGCAGATCAAACCTACCTCCAATGGCTATTCGCGTTGGGGGTACTTGTCGGGACTGTTCTATTTCGTATGCCGTTTGCAAACTTCCTAAACTGGTTGTTTTACAGGGCCTTCAGCGAAAAAAATATTAAAAAGCGCAAGCGATTTCACGAGCTAACCGGCCGAAATTTAAGGCGCTTGCTGGTGCTATTAGCTTGTTATATCGCCTTGAGTATTTTGAGTGTTCCCGAACATTTTCAATGGTTTGGGAAGCCTTATCATATAAGATTTTATATGGATATTGCTTTGCAATTGGGGTTGATTTGGACTGCTTCCAAAATATTGTTAAGAATTGCAGATTTCGTATCCGAAGTTTGGCAAGATAAAAGCCAAATCAGTATCGATCCGGCAAGAGCGCAATGGGGGCCGTACATCAAGGACGGTATCAAAGTCGCTGTCATTTTATCTGCTTTCTTGTTTGTCATTGGCATTGTATTTCAGGCCAATATCGCTGCTTTGGTGGGTGGTTTGGGAATTGGAGGGCTTGCGGTGGCCTTAGCCGCCCAAGAGAGTCTCGCGAACCTGCTGGGGTCTTTCACCATCTTTCTTGATAAGCCTTTTACGATAGGCGATACCATTGAATTCAAGGGCATTACGGGGACCGTCGAGCATGTGGGATTCCGCTCAACACGAATGCGGACTTTGGACAAAAGCTATGTGACCGTACCCAACAAGGCCTTGGTTACAGAGCCCCTAAACAACATAACCGAAAGCACCCACCGCAGGGCAGCATTCAAGCTTGGGCTTGTATACCAAACCAAACCTGAAACCCTCAGAGTTATTATTCAATCCATCTTGAGCGTCCTTCAATCCAATCCACTGATTGAAGAAAATCCTTCCGTCACCTTTTTTGGCTACGGCGAAAGTTCACTCGACCTTCAAATTATCTACCTGGTCAAAACCCCGGATTACAACGAATACCTTCAAGTAAGAGAGTTTGTAAATTTTGAAATTTACAGGATCGTGGATGAGCACGATACAGACTTTGCCTTCCCAACCCGCACCATGGTAACCGTTCATGACGATGGGACCAAACCTTGATTTTCAGCGAGTGCGGTGGGAGAGTTCTGCCTACGCCCTGACAGTTGCTCTCCGCTACGATATTCTAAGGGAGCCTCTGGGTTTGCATTTTAATTTAAAAGAATTGGAGCGTGAACAAGAATCGATTCATCTAGCGGGATTCAGCGAAGAAGGCGAGGTACTGGCTTGTTTAATTCTTAGACCCGCCTCTACCGTCTCGGTGCTTCCCGAGAATTACACGCATGACTTGGCCTACCAAATGCGGCAAGTTGCCATCAAGCCCTCGATGCAAGGTTTGGGCCTTGGCCGACAATTGGTCCGCTATTCTGAAAAATGGCTTATCAAACAAACAAATGCCCGTTTGATTTTTTTGCATTCCCGACCCCAAGCGGTGGGTTTTTACCAACATTTAGGTTATCGCGCCTACAGCGACCCTATCTTGGAACTGGGGCTCATGCATACCCGCATGTTTATGGATCTCCAATCCCTTTCCTAGCCTTCATGCCCGCCATAGCCCTGATTCCTGCGCGATTGGAGTCCTCCCGACTTCCTCGCAAAATGCTAGTCGATTTAGGTGGGAAACCCCTGATCGTCCGCACCTGGGAAGCGGTACATCATGCCTCGTGCTTTGATAGAGTGATTGTTGTTACGGATTCCATGGAAATTCTCGAGGCCGTTACCCAACACGGAGGAACAGCCGTTCTTTCATCCAAAGAACATAACAGTGGAAGTGATCGCATTGCCGAAGCCCTCCATATTCTATCCCTGGAAACAGCCTACGATGTAGTGGTCAATGTTCAAGGGGATGAGCCCCTGATTCCTCCCTATATTCTAGACCGGATGGTGACCCTCTTCCAAGATCCCTCCGTACAAGTTGCTTCGGCTTGTTGCCCTTGGCCCAAAACCGAGGATGCCCACAACCCCGACCGGGTCAAAGTAATCTTGGATGCCATGGATCAAGCTTTGTATTTTTCGAGAGCTGCCGTTCCCGCACAAAGACAAGATTCAAAGTGCCCTACCGAGCGCTTCCTGCACATGGGCCTCTACGCCTATCGTCCGGCAAGGCTTTTGGAATTCACACGCCTGCAGCCAGCCCCTTCTGAAGAATCCGAAAAACTCGAACAATTGCGCTTTTTACACCACGGAATCCCCATCCGAATGTTACGACTCAACGAACCGCTTCCTTCCGGGGTAGATAACCCCGAAGATCTCCAACGGGTTCGTCGCCTCTACGGCAGGCCCAGCTCTTTACGCTGAACTTCGTCAATTCCCGAAGGAGCATCAATCATCACATCGCGACTAGCGTTGTTTTTGGGAAACGCAATGAAATCTCTTATGCTTTCCTGACCTCCAAACAATGCACAAAGGCGATCGAAACCAAAAGCTATTCCGCCATGAGGTGGCGCTCCATATTCAAAAGCCTTGAGCAAAAATCCGAACTTAGCCTGAACCTCTTCGGGCTCAAAACCAAGGAGTTCAAAAAGCCTGGTCTGCAAGCCTTTGTCGTGAATCCGAATAGAACCCCCACCGATTTCGGTGCCGTTCAAAACCATATCGTAAGCATTAGCTCGCACCTTGCCCGGTTCGCTTTGCATCAATTCCAAATCTTCGGGAAAAGGGGAGGTGAATGGATGGTGCATGGCGACCCATCGTCCGTTTTCTTCGTCCCAATCTAACAACGGAAAATCCACAACCCAAAGAGCCCTATAGATATCCGGCGACCTCAGACCCAATCGTTGCCCTATTTCTAGTCGTAATTCAGCAGCGGCCTTGCGGGTCAATGCCTCAGGACCTGCCAAAAGCAATATCAAATCCCCGGACCCTAAACCTGCCGCGGCCATCCAGGCCTTCAAATGATCCGCTCCGTAAAACTTGTCCACCGAGGAACGGTAAGCCCCATCGGTGGCCTCGCAACGCACCCACACCATGCCTTTCATGCCAATTTGAGGTCGTTTAACCCATTCCGTCAAGGCGTCCAGTTCCTTACGGGTCCAGACCGCACCCCCAGGCACAGGAACTGCGATCACTGCTTCAGCGTCTTCAAAAAGTCCAAAACCTACCCCTTCGACGCCAAGCCCTGCAAAAGGAACCGCACCGTAGGCCTGACCACCTTTGAGGGTCAAGAGAGGGGCCGGCCAGCGCAGATCCGGTTTGTCGTTACCATAAAGGAGCATTGCATCGGCATACGTCATCACCGGAATTTCACCGATATCAAGGCCCTTGACCTGAAAGAACAAGTGCCGAAAGAGACCTTCAAACATCGCCAAAATATCCGAGCGTTCGACGAAAGACATTTCGCAGTCAATCTGGGTGAATTCAGGTTGCCGATCGGCCCTCAAGTCTTCGTCCCGAAAACATTTTACAATTTGAAAATACCGATCCAGCCCTCCAACCATTAACAATTGTTTGAATGTTTGAGGAGATTGGGGTAAAGCATAAAATTGACCAGGGTGCATCCGCGAGGGAACGACAAAATCCCGGGCACCTTCGGGAGTTGTTTTGATCAGGACAGGAGTTTCTACCTCAATAAAAGATTGATTGTCAAGGTATTTACGAACCTCCTGGGCCACGCGGTGACGCAATTCCAACTTGGATCGTATCGGATTACGGCGAATATCCAAGTAACGGTACTGCATACGTAGATCTTCGCCTCCATCGGTTTCGTCTTCAATCAAAAAAGGAGGTAGGGCGGAGGCATTAAGAATTTCAAGAGTATCGACCCGGATTTCAACTGCGCCGGTACTAAGGTTAAGATTTTTGTTATAACGCTCCACCACCAGACCACTCGCAAGGATAACAAATTCCCTACCCAGCGAACGCATGGTTTCCAAAACTTCCTGGGCGGAAACGCCTTCTTCGGCTACCAATTGGGTCAGTCCGTAACGATCCCTCAAGTCCACCCAGATCAACCCCCCTTTGTCTCGGATCTTGCTAACCCACCCGCAGAGGGTTGCGTTTTGGCCAACATGAGCAAGGTTCAATTCATCGCAGCGGTGGGTTCGTAGCATAAATCGGGAGTCTACGACACAAAAATAAAACTTTCGCCCCCATAGCGCTTCACCACGGAGAAGGCTCGGACTTATCTTTGATAAATGCTCGGTCTCGAAGGCGACGAATATTTCATGGAACAAGCCTTACGTTTGGCCCGACAGGCCTATCGCATAGGCGAAATACCGGTGGGGGCTGTAATCGTTCACAATGGTAAGATTATAGGACGCGGTCACAACCGATGCGAGCAACTTAACGACCCCACGGCTCACGCCGAAATGGAGGCAATCACAGCCGCAACCCATCAACTCAATTCCAAATACCTCAACGAATGCTCGCTTTACGTAACCCTGGAGCCCTGCGTGATGTGTGCCGGGGCTTTGTTTTGGAGCCAAATAGGGCGCGTTGTAGCCGGCGCCTCGGACCCTAAACGGGGCTACACCCTTCACGGTTCTCTTTTGCACCCCAAAACCTCTTGGTCCGTAGGTCTCCTGCACGAAGAATGCGGTAGTTTAATGACATCGTTCTTTCAATCCCTTCGACATGGGTGAACGCTGGTTTTACCTCCATGCCTTGCTGGAGGGCCTGTTGGTAGGTATTCCCTTTTGCCTAAGTTTGGGGCCGGTGATGTTTGCGATTATTCAAAACAGCATAGAACACGGTCGTTTTGTTGGTTTTATGCTAACCTTGGGTGTTGTAGTAGCGGATCTTTTTTTGTTGTTCATCATCTTTTCAGGGGTTGAAAACCTGCTCCCTGCGGAAACTAATTTTCGCATACCAGCCCAAATTGCTGGAAGCTTATTATTGTTGGGAATTGCTCTTAACAATATACTTCGTAAATCTAGAACTTCCTACCAAAGCACCGGCCGTAAAACCCGTTGGCTTTACCTGGGAATGGGCTTCAGTATCAATTTTTTAAACCCCACCAATTGGATTTCCTGGTTGGCTATTATTACCTATGCCTCCCAAATTTTAGATTATAATGAGTACCAACGTCTTAACTTGTTTGCAGGAATTATCCTGAGCATTTTGGGGACCGAAACGGCCATTTCCTTTGCGGCGCATCGGCTCAAACAGTGGCTTACACCTCTAATTATGAGAAGAATACACTTAGGTACCGGGTTGATTTTTGGCGCTTTCGGTTTGCTGCTTCTTTTTCAATCGTTGCGGTTCCTTTTGAAGGCCGTTCAGCCTTAGTCCCGCAAATTCCTTCACTATGCCTTATGATTTTCATCACGATCATGAATTTTACCTCGACTTTTTGGCACGCAATGCCCGCGACAGCATCATGCCCTTTTGTTTAGAAGGGCTTCAGGCAATCGATCCATCCCGACCGGGCTGGGACGGCATAGAGGTCCTGGAATTAGGTTGTGGCGAAGGAGGGAATCTTCTTCCCTTTGTAGAGGCCGGATGCCGGGGAACCGGCATAGACCTTAATCGGAGCAAAATTGAATTTGGCCGGAAAAGAATGTCAAAACATACTTTGATCGGTAAAATGGATCTTAGGGCCGAGGATATCTACAATCCCGCGATTGAGTCCGAGTTTACAGGTCATTTTGATTTAATCATTCTCAAGGATGTAATTGAGCATCTCCCTGATCAACCCCGGGCCATGTTTCAAATGCAGAAATTTTTGAAAACAAACGGTTTGCTATTTATTGGTTGGCCACCTT